>JANQHL010000073.1 GCA_028277085.1 Flavobacteriaceae bacterium | reverse complement strand
CAAACAGCGCGTTGGCAATTCCAAGGTTACCTTCGGAATTTTCAAAGTCGATGGGATTTACTTTATGCGGCATCGCAGAGGAACCCACTTCATTAGCAGTTATTTTTTGCTTGAAGTAGTCCATGGCGATATAACTCCAAATATCCCGGTTCAAATCAATGAATATGGTATTTATGCGTTTCAGGGCATCAAATAAGGCGGCCATATGGTCATAGTGCTCTATCTGCGTTGTTGGGAAGGAATGTTGTAAGCCCAGTTTTTCCTGAACGAATTTTTTTCCAAAAGTGATCCAGGGTATTTCGGGATAGGCAATACTATGCGCATTGTAATTCCCGGTGGCCCCACCAAATTTGGCCGCTGATGGAATATCGTTCAGCAGGTCAAACTGCTGTCGTAAGCGCTCAACAAAAACTGCGATTTCCTTTCCTAAACGTGTTGGTGAGGCAGGTTGTCCGTGGGTCCTGGCCAGCATGGGGACATCGGCCCAGGTATCCGCCAAGGCGCTGATCGAATTATAGACCTCCATATAAAGGGGAACATATACTTCATTCATGGCCATTTTGATGGACAATGGAATGGCCGTATTGTTGATATCCTGAGAGGTCAGACCAAAGTGAATGAACTCCTTGTATTTTTCTATGCCCAGGGAGTCAAAGGCCGATTTAATATGATATTCCACCGCTTTTACATCGTGATTGGTGGTTTTTTCAATCTGTTTTATGTTTTGGGCATCTTCTTCGCTGAAGTTCTGATAGATCTTTCGCAATGCATCGAATAGGTTAGCATTGAAATCGGCAAGTTGTGGTAGGGGGATTTCGCATAGGGCAATAAAGTATTCTATCTCCACCTGAACCCTGAATTTCATCAGGGCTTCCTCAGAAAAGAAGGGCGAAAGACTTTCGGTCTTAGGGCGATAACGGCCATCTATTGGGGAAACAGCATTTAACGGACTTAAGGACATAAGCAATAGCGTTGAAAAGGTCAAAGATAGACTAATAGCCTAAATTCTTGAGCTTCACGAGAAGTTTCCCTCCTCTATTTTGAAAACCGGCAGATCCGGAGCCGATATGTTGTTCAAGGTACAATTTAAGCTCAGGCCGTATCCAACTAAACTTTTCACCGGCATAGAATAAGCACGTCATGGCAAATACCTTAGTTGCCACCTTGTGCTCTGCAATTAACCAATCGAAACATACGGTTGCCATGGTCTCCAAATGTTTAGGAGTAATTTGTGCTTTAAAAAACGGGTTCTTTATTTTAAAATAATGTTCCGCAATGGTTTGGCAAGCGCGGGCCATACATCGAATACAGGATTCCGATTGCATATGTTCCAACTCATCAATAAAAGTATCAATGACCAAAAGAATCAAATCGGGTTGCTGTCTTAGGACATGGTCAAAAACCCAGCTTGCGTTGAATACCCCTTCTTTGTCTTGTTCATGTACTATGGTAAGTAAAGATTGAACCAAATATGGGTAAGTCAAAACTTCCGAGACAAAGTAGTTTACTTGTGGTTTGTGAATCCGTTCTGCATTAAGCTGTTCCCTTAACTGTTGGGTGGTCATGCATGATCAATTAACGTTTTCACCAGTTTTGGAACCCCAATAGCTGCTTTTTCTGCCCGGATAGAAAGATTATCGAATTGGGAGGATTGTACGGTGGGTCTTGGATCAATGAAGTAAATAGGAGTCCCGGAAGAAACATAGTTAATAAGACTTGCTGCAGGATAGACCTGCATAGAGGTACCGATGATCAATAAAATATCGGCAGCTTCGGTGATCCTCATAGCTGGCACTAGCATCGGGACCATTTCACCAAACCACACCACATGAGGTCGTAATTGATATCCTTGCGGGTCCAGATCTCCTAAAACAAGGTCTTCTGCCCAGTCCAGCACCAGGTTTTCATCGATGATACTTCTTGCTTTTAGCAACTCGCCGTGTAGATGTAATACACTGGAGCTTCCCGCTTTTTCATGGAGATTGTCGATATTTTGTGTAATAATATCCACCTGAAAATATGGCTCTAGATCCACCAGTGCCTGGTGCCCAGCATTAGGAGATACCTGTAATAGTTGACGCCGTCTCTGGTTGTAAAATTCCAGAACCAATTCGGGGTTCCTGGAAAAGCCTTGAGGAGAAGCTACCTCCATAACATCATGCCCTTCCCATAGCCCATCGGCATCCCGAAAGGTTTTTAATCCGCTTTCCGCACTCATTCCGGCTCCGGTCAGTACTACGATCTTTTTTTTCGCCATCCCTCAAAAGTACCATTTTTGCTATCTTCAACCTTATGTTCAATCCCGATTTATTACATTATTTGGAGGGATTTCTAACTGAAGATCGCAAAAGGCGTTTTCTGGAAGTACTTTCGAAACGTACCAACTACTTGACGGTTGCGGTTGAAGACGTGTATCAATTACACAACACCAGTGCAGTATTGCGTAGTTGTGACGCTTTTGGGATTCAGGAAGTTCATATCGTTACCGATCGGTTTGAGTCTAAACTTGACAAAAACATAGCCCTGGGCGCTGAAAAATGGGTAGATGTAACCCACTACTCATCTACGGCAGATTGTATTGCAAAAATTAAAGAACAGGGCTATCAGCTTGTAGCAACCAGTCCACACGAAAAGGGCATAGCACTAGCGGATTTCGAAATAACCACCCAAACAGCACTTTTTTTCGGAACCGAAAAGGAAGGACTGACCCCTGAGGTGTTAGAACAGGCGGATCAATTTATCAAAATTCCCATGGTGGGTTTTTCCGAAAGCCTTAATGTTTCGGTGGCTGCTGCTATCGTGATTCAAGTTCTGGCTGATCGCCTTCGAAATACAGACTTGCCATGGCAACTTTCAGAAATTGAGATACTGGATAAGCGTATGGATTGGACTAAAAAGTCCATAAAAAATGTGGAACAGATTATAGACCGTTACCCCAACTTTTGATGTTTTTTGTACATTTAGCCGTAACCAATTAATATACAGATGACTATACTGCTTTATATTCTAGTTGGCTTGATAGGCCTAATTTTGATCTTAGCGCTATTAGCCCCCAAGACCTATGATGTTTCACGATCCATCGTTATCGAACAACCCAGGGATAAGGTGTTCAAGGCACTACGCTCTTTACAAGAACAAGACAAGTGGTCTCCTTGGGGGAAAAGAGATCCAAATATGCATAAGGAATACAGAGGGACCGATGGGGAAGTGGGCTCGGTGAGTTATTGGAGAGGAAATAAAGATGTAGGTGAAGGGGAGCAAGAGATAACCAAGATCATAGACGGCGAACGCATTGAAGGAGAACTTCGTTTCCTAAAACCATGGAAATCAGAGTCGGATTGCTATTTTGAGACAAAGGATGCCGGTTCCGATGCTACTAAGGTTACTTGGGGCTTTTCCGGGAAAAACAAATTTCCATTTAGTATTATGATGTTGTTCATGAGCATGGACAAAATGGTAGGTAAGGATTTTGAAGAAGGTTTAGCCACATTAAAGTCGATTATGGAGAATTAAGGGTATGAAACACAATATGGTCAGTTGGTTTGAAATTCCCGTGACCGATATGGATCGGGCTAAAGCATTCTACGATGCCGTTTTCGGTATTGAGATCGGTATTCACAATATGAACGAACTGGTTATGGGATGGTTTCCTTTTGCTGAGGGCAAAACAGGGGCCTCAGGCTCCCTAGTGTTGCATAAAGATTTTTATGTTCCAGGCGGAAATAAAGGAGTAGTGATCTACTTTTCTTCGGAAGATGTCCAAATCCAGTTGGATCGGATCGAATCAGGAGGAGGAACTATTGTAAAGCCCAAGACGGAGATTGGCGGAGGCCATGGTTTTATGGCAGTCTTTATGGATACGGAAGGTAACCGGATAGCGTTACATTCCCAAAAGTGATGCTATTCTACCAATTCTAAAAGCGCTGTATCAAAATCATTTTCCAAAATAACTTTCCCCTTTTTGACCATCACTTCGGTATTGGAATAGGTATCTCTAAGCCGGGTCCCGTCACCAAAGAATCCTTTAACCGTAATGGACTTTTTACCTTTTGGTAAGTCCAAACCCACTACCACCTTATCTTTGTATTCCCCATCGGTATACGTTCTTGAGAAAGCATAGGGTTTCTTGGCCAGTCGCTTGTGCTTTCCTGCGCCAATGGCTGGATGGTCTCTTCGAAATTGACCTAGTTTTTTCCAATGTTCGTGTGCTTTTTGAACTTCCGGAAGACTGTCCAGGTCGGACCAGTTCATGAATGACCGCAAATTAGCATCCCCTTCTGCTCCTTCAACTTGTAAGGGGCGCATGGTCTCATCTCCATAATATACCTGAGAGGCCCCCGGAGTAAGCAATAACATATTTGCGCTGCGGTACGGTTTTTTACGTTCGGGATCAAAAGGGCTACCATCGTCATGAGAGGTCAAATAGTTCAGTACACTTTTCCCCCGCAGTTTGGAGTGGAGCAAATAGCTATATTTTCTGAACACCTGCTCATAGTCTCGGCCGGCGTCTGTTTTTAAATCAAAATTGATAAGGCTTTTAAAACCATTGTCAAAATAATCTACCTCTTTATCTCCAAAATCAAAAGGACGTCCTCCGGAAATACCGTAACCATATACCTCTCCTACCATGTAAAAAGGACTGTTGTCCAATACCAGGTCGGGATGTTTCTTTTTCCATGTCTGAAAAGCGTATTCCGCTTCCTTTTGCAATTCGGCCCAGGCATTTTCATTAACATGTTTTACGGTATCCACACGAAAGCCATCCACCCCATATTCATGGATATAATCTGCAAGCCATTTGATGATGTAAAAACGAGGGGCTCGTGGATATCCGGTACGTTCGAAAAAGAGATTAAGCTCATCGAGCTCCTGGCTTAGCCGACCTTCCTCTTTCCATTTTGCCAATAGGGCATCGGGTAGTTCGACCGCTTCATCAGATTCTGTTAAAATATCCGGGAGGTTGGCCACCAGGGTACAGGCGATAGTATTTTCGTAAGTGGTGAATTCACAAGTAGGGGCCGTTCGCACCCATTCCTCGGGCCAAACCGGGTCTTCTTTTGTAACCGGTCCCGTATGGTTAAGAACGACATCCAACAAAACTCGTATACCCTTGGAGTGTGCGATCTTGACCAATTTCTCCAGATCATTCCTGGTTCCAAAACTAGGATCGATAGCCGTCCAGTCCTTGGCCCAATACCCATGATAGCCATAGGTAAGGCCCGTACCTTCATCAGTAGCGCCATGGATTTGCTCAACTACCGGAGTAAACCATATGGCGTTGATCCCCAGATCAGTAAAATAACCCTCTTCAAGTTTTTGGGTAATACCGGCAATATCGCCTCCTTCAAAACCTCTAAGCACTCCAGTGGTGTCGGTTCGTTCAAAAAAGACATCGTTGTCCGGAACAGCATTATTGAATCTATCCGTTAGTAAAAAGTAGATATTGGCACTTTCCCATACAAATGGCGGGGCTTTTTCCATAGGTTGTTCTGGTTCTTCAGGATTATCCTGATCGGTTTTAACAGTATCCTTCCCTCCGGTATTGCAGCCAAAAAGAAACGAAAGTATAGTCATAGCGATAAGCAGTTTTTTCATGCTTTGAGGATTTTGCCTAAAACTATAAAATGCCAGTTGAAATCTAAAATTTATTTGAGATGAAGCGATGATACAACATACGGCGATATGCAATCCATAGCAACCTAATTTCTGTTTAGTACCTTATACTCTTCATAACAACTGCTGATAGCATCCAGAATTTGAAGGTCATTTGCGGTCTGAATGAAGGAACGAGAATAGTTGCAATTATTCAGAATATCTTCAATATCCATTCTTTCCAGCTGGAGCAGTTGGGTTAGCGTTTCCCTATCAAATTTGGAGGCTAAAAGATCCCGTATGTTATCATCTTCTTTCATTTGCCGGAGTTTACGCATTTGTTGCGGCCTTTTACCAAACAAGTTCCGGAGCAGATCTGCAGGATTCAGAATTGCACCCAACACTTTGGTAACGGCACTGGGACTTTTACTGCCAGCCTCGTAGCTTTTGTTAAGGCCTGAAATACTGTATTGGTAGGCGTTATTGACAGGAAGATTTTTTACATCAATCTCCAGATAGCCCGTTAATTGATAGGGCCGTACAACGACTTCTTCAAGGGCATAAGCCAGCTCGGTAAGTGCAATCTTAGTGTCCTGAAATCGAAACATGTCATTAGTGACCCTTACTTTCTGAGGTTTGAATCCCAAATAGCTCAAATACAGCGTATCATTTGCAGCGGCGGTAATGGCAAATTTCCCCTCAGGATTAGTTATGGTTCCAACTACCCGAGTGAGGTTTATGACGTGCACACTTTCTAAAGGAAAATCGGTTTGCGCGTTAACCACAGTAGCTTGGAGCGTTTGGGGTGGCATGACGTCTTCCTCCACTTGCGCGGAAACACCAATCCCGCTTAGCGCGAAGAAAAACAGAACAATCTTTTTCATGAGCAATCTTGTCCAGTAAAAATACAAAACAACGGAATTTAACGGGGCACCCTATTTTTTTGGCAACTCCTTAACTAAAAAAATCCCGGATTCCTTCGCTTCTTCCGTCTGCGGGAACCTGAGTCTGTCTTGGAATAGTTTGTGTTGCCCTCTTTTTTTCGCCCTTTTTTTCTTTCCTTTCTTCTGCCTTTCCCACTACGTTCGGGTTTTTTCGAGATTTCCACGTTTACAAATCTCCCGTCTACTTTGAAGTCATTAAAGGTTTCCAGCACTAGGGGTGTAAAATTGGCATCTGTGTTAAAAAAGGAAAAACTGTCTTTGGTATCCACCCGAAAAATATCCTCTTTTTCCAGGCCCAGGGTGTCCCGTAAGAAGTCTTTGAGCGACATCCAATCGTATCCATCGCGTTCGCCGATATTGATAAAATAGCGTACAGAGCCTTCAGATGGACTCGCTGAAGTACTGGAATCTCCCGAGGTAGTTACATCGGTTGCGAGATCCCTGCTTGTACTGTAGTAATTGTAAAATCGGGTAAATTCTACAGAAACCATTTTTTTGATCAACGCATCGCGATCCAATCCCTCCAACACATCATAAATGGCAGGCAGGTAATCGTCTATCTTTGAATTGACCTCAGTATCCCGAATTTTGCTGGCTAAATGATACAGTTGGATCTCGCATATTTCAATCCCCGTAGGAATCTTCTTTTCCAGGAACTTTTGCTGTATTTTCTTTTCTATAGCCCTGATTTTCCGCAGCTCGCTCCTCGTTACAATGACCATAGAAATCCCGGATTTCCCGGCTCTTCCGGTTCTTCCGCTACGGTGAGTGTAGGTTTCTATTTCATCAGGTAATTGATAGTTGATTACGTGGGTAATATCGTCTACATCTATCCCACGAGCCGCAACATCTGTAGCTACCAAAAGTTGAATCTGTTTTTTCCGGAAGGCATTCATGGCCAGGTCCCTTTGGTTTTGACTGAGATCACCGTGCAACGCTCCGGCATTGTATCCATCTTCAATTAATTTCTCAGCAATCCTTTGAGTATCCCGTTTTGTACGACAGAAC
>JANQHL010000041.1 GCA_028277085.1 Flavobacteriaceae bacterium | reverse complement strand
CTGCCACAACAGCTTCCTGTGGATCTAACTCGATCTCCACATATTGCATTTCTTCTCCGTAAATCTGATAGTCTATTTCATGGTTTGTGCTACTCATATCTATTCTTATTTTATGTATCTAAATATAAGTGTGAAAATCAGATTGTTTGTTACAAAGTAACGCTGCATTCTCGCTTTGCGAGTGATACGTAATCAGTTTGCGTATCGAACCAGACGCACAAAGTTGTTGATACGGATGGCGTCACCTTGTGGGCCATGGCCTTCAGGATAGTCATCGGGATTCCCTGTTTTAGGGTCACTTCGCTGTGCTCCAGCTCCATGCACATCTAACCATTCCCCATTGATATACCCCATTGCCCTACCAAAGCAGAGATAAATGGCATAGGTCCCATTATCTTGTGACAGGGTACTGAACGTAGTGTTCGTCCAATACATAGGATAATCCGCTTGCCCGGCCTCATTGGTAATTTGAGTAGCGTTAAATAGGTCGTCTATAGCCGCCGAGTTCGTGGTAGCAGGTGACCGTGAATAATCCATGATACTTTGTAGCTCCTTTGCATCCGGAAGTCTCCAGTCTGAATAACCAGCAAACTCATGGTTCTCAGCATGGTCAAGGGCATCTTCCCATAATATCGCCGATCCTTCATCGTCCTGCTTCCACATCAGACCCGTAGCATTATCCGTAATAGTCCCATCCCCGTTGTCAGAGAAGTCATTCACTCCATAAGAAGTATTCCCTCTAACATAGCGTACATAGAACCGGTTCGGCTCACCTGGATTTGTGGGATTGAAATCAGTGGGGTACCCTTTTATTCTACCGTCGGCAAAATTGAAACCAAACATTGTCCGATCCCCATTCATAGTCGTACTGCTGTAGATGGTAGATGAGGCAAATTGCGCATCGATTATACGCTCTCCTGCATCCAGGTCGCCATATCCAAATTCAAAGATATCCGTGTTGATATATGGCACAGCTGCTCCCTGCGCAGTGGCAAACACTTCTGGTTCTGCACCATAGAACATAGCCAGGGAGTACAGCTCTTTGATAGTAGGTAAACGCCAGTCGTCATATCCGGCGAAAGTACTGAGGGCAGCTTCACGCTCTGCATCGGCTTGGGATATTTTGTCGCTATTGTCGATGACCCCGTCCTCGTTTAAGTCAGGACTTTGTGTCCACATTAAGCCGGTCACCATATCGGTTACCGTCCCGTCTCCATTGTCTTGATAGTCCGGTGTTGTACCCAAGTAGTTTGAGTTTTGACCAAAAAAGTCAAAACCAGAAGCGGGCAAGGAAATAATAGTATTATTGTCATACGATAGGCTTTGCCCGGTGCCTACAATGGGATAGCCTGAAATATCCGGGAGATTGTCTGATGTGCTATCTACTGGATCATTTGTTGTCTCTTCCATAACTAAATCGTCAGTGTCATTCGAGCATGACGCAATCATCATAAGGGTCAATACATAAAAGTGTCGTAAGGAATTCATTGGTATGTTGTTTTTAAGATCATCCCTGTGACTTTCCCTTATTCATAAGGTTTAATGGAGAAAACGACTTTAAAGATTATTTAACAACTGAAGGGGTTATCCCTATTTTGGTCTTCGGATTAACTTTGTGTTCAACAGGAACTAAAAAAGGCAGTCCAAAGACTGCCTTACTAGATATCACTAAGCATGATATAAAAGAGATTTCTTTCGAATATCAGGTGTTGTCAGCAATTGCTGCATCAGGGGCATTCTTTTTGACCGAAGCAATACCATTCTCCATGGCCTCTTTTGAACTGTACATCTCACTCTTTCCAATGACCTGCCCATTGGTAGCATTCAAAGTAAAGAAGGGGCTGCCATCTTTGGCTGTTTTACGCTCAAATTGCGCATCGTTTTGTGAATTCTTACGAACCGATTCTATTCCATTTTTACAGCCATCCATACTTGCATAGGCCTGGCTGGTCAAAATCACTTGACCGTTATCAGCCTTGAGGTTGAACATACACTTGTCTGAACCTGAAGATTTAATCTCAAATTTTCCCATTTTACGAAATTCAAAGTTTTGATATTCGTGAAAATACTAAAAAGAAAGAAAACAGCGCATTACCCCTTTAATCGAACCGTCCATTCAAAATTAAACGTAGCCACCACTACCCCGTCCTTATTTATACCTTCGGACTTCATCCAGAATTTCTGCCCTTCTCCTGTAGCGATGGTTTTTTCCAGCGCTTCCTGGATCAAATGACCGTCTTCGCAGGTAAAGGTAATTTTACCAGTAGCCTTTTTTGAAAAGTTCGCATTGTTGTTCTGTACCAGCATGGAAATACGTTTGCCACTTTTCCGGATCTGGTCAATCACCATCGCCCCGGTACTGAGTTCAGCAGCCATCCCCTGTACGGCCCAAAACATGCTGTTAAAGGGATTTTGATTTACCCATCGATGAGTTACCGTAGTAATCGCTTTTTTTTCATCCAAATGTCGTAGCCGCACCCCGCACCACCAGGCCGAGGGCAACTTAAAAAAAGTAAACCAATTGAATTTACTGGGAGTAGTAGCCATTTTTTCAGTTTAGAAAGCTAAAAATAGCCAAATTTCTTCATCCATATTATTGTTAATTAAATGTTAAATTATAGTACTTTGTTTTGCATAGTACCATCTTTTGGATATATATTTGCATCGTAAGCTAATAGGTAAAACTATTTTCAATCAAAAATCGAACGAAAAATGGCAACTACTTTAACCAAACATGAACGAAATTTGTCGGCCATTATACATGCATCCACATTCACAAAGTACTTTGTTCCGTTTGGAAATTTTATTTTTCCCCTGATCCTCTGGACGGCCAATAAGAAGGAGCATGATTTTGTGGATTATAACGGTAAGCAGGCATTGAATTTTCAAATAAGCCTGTTGTTGTATTCCATAGTGATCAGTCTTATCAGCATTCCTTTTTTTATTGGTTTTATGCCGGATCTATTTGATGGCGGTTTTTGGGGCTTTCATAAACTCAGCGATTTAAACAACCTGAATATTCATATAAGCAGTGACGATTTCAGATGGGGTCGATTTTTCTGGCCAGCAGGAATAAGCGGTTTGTTGCATGCTGCCCTGGTAGTGATCAATGTGGTATACAGTGTTTTGGCTACCATACGCACAAATGAAGGACAATATTTTCAATATCCGTTTACCATCAAATTTATCAAGTAATGCAAACAGGTAACACCATATTGATTTTCCTACTGCTGGTTTTGTCAACTACCATTACCGCTCAGACTACCGGGGATCATGAATTGTACAAGACTTTAAAAGCGAAGGATAGTATCCTCTTTGATGCGGCTTTCAATACTTGTGGAATTGAGGTATTGAATGCCATTTTCACAGAGGATTTTGAATTCTACCATGATAAAGGAGGTATTACGGAAGGTCGGGAAAACTTTGTAGGTCGCATTGCAGATGGATGCGCAAATAGAAAGTCGGACGCCCCGCAACCCGCAAAAAGAATTTTGGTACCCGGAAGCTTGGAGGTATATCCCTTATATAGGAACGGACAGTTATATGGTGCTATTCAACAAGGTGTACATACGTTCGAATTTCTCAATGATCAAGGAACATATCAAAAAGGGGATATTGCGAAGTTTACCCATGTTTGGGTACTGGAAGACGAAACGTGGAAAGTACGTAGGGAATTAAGTTACGATCATCATTTACAACAATGAACAATCATCAATCAATACAATAGGAGTTTAATCACTTGCCCTGAGCTCAGTCGAAGGGTCAATCAAAAAACGAACAGTAAAACAATCATCAATCAATCAATCATCAATCAACCAAAACGGTTTTCCACTCCCGCTGCTCATCACGGCGGGGTGGCTGAAAACCAAAAGCGAACAGTTAATTAATTAGGAATCATGAAGTTATGAATATAGAAAACACAAAAGCACAAATGCGCAAAGGGGTTCTGGAGTATTGCATCTTGTCTATTTTAAAAGACGAGGACAAATATGCATCAGAAATACTCGGAGCACTTAAAGACGCTAAGATGCTTGTAGTAGAAGGTACCATATACCCGCTACTTACCCGATTAAAAAATGCGGGGCTACTCAATTATCGTTGGGAGGAGTCCACTTCAGGGCCGCCACGAAAATACTATGCCCTAACCGAAACAGGACATTTGTTCCTTAAGGAATTGAACGGTACCTGGGATGAACTTAGAAACGCAGTAAACTTGGTAACCAACAAATAAGAAAATTAAGCAATGAATAAGACAGTAAACATAAATTTAGCGAACACCTTCTTCCATATAGATGAGGAAGCGTACACCAAGCTAAGACGGTACCTGGAAGCCATAAAACGCTCATTTTCTGGTACTCCGGGCAGCGATGAGATCATCGCTGACATTGAAGCCCGCGTCGCTGAGCTCTTTTCCGAAAAGATGGAGCATGATCGTCAGGTAATCACACAAAAGGAAGTAGATGAAGTGATCCAGGTTATGGGTCAACCTGAAGATTATATGGTAGATGAAGACATCTTTGAAGATGCACCAAGACAAAAAACGACATCTTCCACTTCTCGGGTTAAAAAGTTATATCGCGATACCGACCAGAAATATATCGGTGGGGTGTGTTCGGGATTAGAGTACTACCTGGGGTTTGATGCGCTTTGGATACGGTTGATCTTTATCCTTCTTGCCATATTTACAGGATTTGGGCTTATCGCCTACATTCTATTGTGGATTTTAGTACCGGAGGCAGCGACCACCTCGCAAAAACTGGATATGCGGGGAGAGCCCATCAACATCAGCAATATAGAACGCAAAGTAAAAGAGGGGTTTGATGATGTTGCCGACAGGGTTAAAAATGTTGACTACGAAGAAGTAGGCAACAAGGTCAAAAGCAGCTCCAGGACCTTTTTTGATACTATAGGGGACATTATTTTGTTCCTCTTTAAAGTCTTTGCCAAATTTATTGGCGTATTGTTAATCATTATCGGGGCAGCCACCCTAATCGGTCTTTTTGTCGGTTTGGTTACTGTCGGCATTATTGATGTCGTTCACTTCCCGGGAGTAGATTTCTATGACATTGTCAATACTACCGGCGCACCCGTTTGGCTGGTATCCGTCCTGATGTTCTTTGCTATCGGCATACCCTTCTTCTTCTTGCTGTATTTAGGCTTGAAGATCCTGGTAAACAATCTGAAATCCATTGGAAATATCGCCAAGTTTTCCCTTTTGGGATTGTGGCTGCTTTCCATTGGCATTCTCATTGCGCTAGGGGTTCGGCAGGCGGCAGCACATGCCTACACCGGAACCACAACCGTTAACGAGACCTTAGTGCTAGGGCAGGAATCCGATACTATTCTGATCAGAATGGAGTCTGCAGAGAATATTGATTATGACAACCGGTTTCGGTTTGAAAACCTCGAAATGGTCTATGATGAAAATGGTACGGCGCTATTGTATTCTGAAGATGTAGCGCTCAATATCCGAAAGGCAGAGGACAGCATCGTCTCATTAAAAATCAGAAAAGATGCAGATGGCGGTTCCTATGAAGAGGCCAGAAGTCGTTCCGGCCAGATTGACTACGCGTATACTCTGGAGGGAAGTGAAATTGTCCTAAACGATTTTTTAACCACGGATATTGAAAACAAAATGCGGGATCAGGAAGTACGTACTACCATCTATATCCCGGAAGGAAAGATACTACGTTTGGATGCTTCTCTTAAAGGACATATCGGTAGAAGCACAAGGAACGATAAAGATCTCTATCGAAGCGACTTAGTTGATTACCTATGGGTTATGGGCAGTGACGGCGAGCTAAAATGCCTAAACTGCCCGGAAACCCTCAATTCAGATGATGACGGTGGCGGCCATATCATTATTAACGAAGAAGGGATCAATATTGATGTGGAAGATGGCGGAGAATCTTTCAGGATGAAAGTAGACGAGGACGGTGTGGAGATCAAAGCAAACGACAATTAACAATCCAATCCTAAAATTTGACAATTGGGAAAAAATTAATAACAGTAGAACAACAGAAACACGAATTTTATTCAATCATTAAAACAACACAATCATGACAACACTAGCGAAAATTGCAATTGCCATACTCCTGGCGTTATTTACCTCCTCCTGTGCTTTTGACATTAGTTTTGGCGAGGGGAAGCGAGGAAACGGGCAGATCGTAGAAGAAAGCAGGGAAGTTACTGAGGATTTTACCGTGGTATACGCTTCAGAGGGACTTGATGTTTTTGTAACGCAAGGCAGCGACTTCAGTATAAACGTAGAAGCGGATGAAAACATCATTGAATTGATCGGAACCGATATCCGGGATGGTCGACTAAAGGTACACGCCATTGAAAATATTGGAAGAGCCACTAAAAACGTGTATGTTACCCTCCCTGTAGTGGATGCTCTTGAAACCTCAAGTGGAGCAGATCTCATTGCACAGAATACCATCACTTCAGATAAGATTGAATTGGAGGCCAGTAGCGGTTCTGATCTTGAAGTGGAAGTGGATGCCAGTGAAGTCGTGGCGGAGACCAGCAGTGGTGCAGATATAAAAGTATCCGGACGTACGGATATGCTCTATGCGGATGCCAGTAGCGGTTCTGACATCAAGGCCAGGGGGCTTTTGGCAAAAAGATGCAATGCCGATGCCAGTAGCGGAGCCGATATTTCGGTCAATGTTTCCGAATCTTTGGTGGCCGACGCCAGCAGCGGAGCCGATATTTCCTATACAGGGGAAGCCTCGGTACAGAAAAAGAAATCTGTTTCAGGAAGCGTACACAAGTATTAAAACACCATCCTTAATACTTTAAGCAAAAAAATCCCGAGCATTCTCGGGATTTTTGTTTTCATATTCTCAGTAGAGATTTAGTTGTTTTGTTAGTATTCCCTTTATGCGACTATTTTTTTACATAATTCATAAAAAATTAGTACCTTCTAAGAGAATTTATCGCCCCACTAACACAACCGAAAATGAAAAAAATACTGGGACTACTATTCTTGCTGCTGATACTTGTTTCAGCCACTGAATTGACCTCCGATCCACCGGAACCCTTCCACTCTATTCAGGGGACCTGGGAATTGGTTAGCTTTTACAATTATGACGATGGGGTAAACATCTCGGATACCGTGCCGAAGCAAGCCGGTTATCGGCAAGTAAAAATGTATTACAACGGGAAAGTCATGTGGTCCCGCTATGTGCCCAACGAACCCAATGGCCGGTTTGGATACGGCTCGTATTTCATTACCGAAGATGAACTTCACGAGACCATCATCTACGGTGATGACGAAATGATGAAAGCCCTGGATACGCTCACAGAATTTATTTTTGAGCTGGAATTAGGCGAAGACACCTACAGTCAGATCAATTTGGATGAGGAAGGCAAGCGTACCTTTTCCGAGAATTACAAACGTATTGATTGAAACTAAATACCAACCTAAAAAAAGCGCTGCAGTTAAACTGCAGCGTTTTTTATGTTCTTGAATTACGTAGTGGACTACTGCGCCACCGGTGTTGCCGTTTCTATGGAAGCTAAATACCGTTCGGCATCCAGAGCTGCCATACACCCTGTTCCCGCAGCAGTAACCGCCTGACGATAAATCTTATCCTGAGCATCCCCGCTTGCAAAAACCCCAGGTTTATTGGTTTTAGTAGATCCGGATTCGGTAATGATATATCCGGTCTCGTCCATATTCAGTTGCCCTTTAAAAATACCGGTATTAGGCGTATGCCCTATGGCAATAAAAAGACCGGTGATCGGTATCTCTTCCTTTTCTCCGGTTTGGTTATTGACCATCCGTAACCCTTCCACAACCTGCTCTCCTAACACCTCGTCAACTTCAGTATTGTATCGTATTTCGATGTTATCCAGGTTGTTCACCCTATGTTGCATAGCCTTAGAAGCCCTCATGTGATCTTTACGGACAAGCATGGTCACTTTCTTACAAATATTCGCCAAATACGAGGCTTCTTCCGCAGCGGTGTCACCACCTCCTACTATAGCTACCTCCTGCCCTTTGTAAAAAAAGCCGTCGCAAACGGCGCAGGCCGAAACACCACCTCCGCGCAAGCGTTGCTCGCTGGGAAGGTTTAGATATTTAGCAGAGGCTCCTGTGGAAATGATAACAGTTTCTGCTTCAATTTCCTTGGAGTTGTCTATGGTCACCCTATGAATGCCTCCTACCTCATCACTTAAGGCTACAGCCGTAGCCATACCTATCCGTACATCGGTGCCGAAACGCTCCGCTTGTTGTTGTAATTGCATCATCATCGTAGGGCCATCTACCCCTTCGGGATATCCCGGAAAGTTATCTACTTCTGTCGTAGTGGTTAACTGCCCTCCAGGTTCCATCCCAGTGTAAACAACAGGTTTTAAATCTGCACGAGCTGCATAAATTGCCGCAGTGTACCCCGCTGGCCCGGAGCCTATAATCAATGTTTTAATACGTTCTATTTGTTCAGACATAAGTTCTTCACCTAAATAATATAGCTATTGCAAAAGTAGGTGTTTTGACCAAAAACTTACAATCCGGTAAAATGGCTTATTAACAAAAGCCCCCTGTAGTAGACAGGTTTCAAAATCCACTTTTATTGTCCTTGGACAATGCGCTGTAAACCTCGAGAATAGTGTAGGCTGTTATTATAAAGATAAGGGCCATTAATGTTCGAGATAATTGTAATTCCTGAAGACCAAGTGAAAGATCAAATCCAATATCCTGAACAAAGAAACTCAGGAAGACCAGCGCCAATAATACGCTTGTACAGAAACAAAATTGTGCAAATTTTTTGTAGTTGTTTTTTTTCTTTTTGCTTTGACTCATTATCCTTTGCATGATACCCTCCTTTACTCTTTCATCGTAAAAAGCAGGTTCTGTTGATTTCAGAAGTTTCTTATAGTGTTCTTCTAACAAAGCTATTTTATTTTTTGTTGATTAATCTGAAAGCGGATGCAAAACTTTTTCTTCCCCTGTGTAAAAGAATTTTCACATTGTTTTTACTGAACCCCGTGCTTTCCGAAATCTCTGCATGTGAAAGCTCTTCTAAGTAGAATAGTGTTAGTACCAAACGTTCTTTGGATTTTAGAGTCAACAACACTCTTTTTATTTCTTCTTTTTTCTCTTCAATCTCAATAGCAGAAAGCGCGTCGTTTTCAGCTGTAAGCATTATTGGCATAGCATCGTCGAATCCCATTTCCATCCTTTCCTTTTTGTTTTTCCTGATGAACTTTAGGGACTCATTAACCACAATTCTATGAAGCCAGGTGGAAAACAATGATTCTCCTTTAAAAGACTTTAAA
>JANQHL010000033.1 GCA_028277085.1 Flavobacteriaceae bacterium | reverse complement strand
ATTTAAATTACCCACAATGGTCCAACTTGGATCTCCGAGAATCTAGGCAGACAGGCGCAATTAACGATACACCGTGTTGTAACCAGTTTACTTTTCAATCCTATAGAGTAGCAATTCTTCATCGTCATTCGGAAGCCTCGTTGTTCCGGTAAATTTTAGTCCAAGTTTTTCTAAAAGCCTTTGGGAAGAAACATTATCCTTTGTGGTAATTGCACTAATTGATGCCATCTTAAATTCATCAAAGGCAGCCGCTTTAATTCTGTTGGAGGCTTCGAAAGCAAATCCTCTTCCTTCATATTCCGGAAGGAAAGCAAATCCAATATCAATGCCGTCTAACCCTTCACGATCATAAAGTCCGCAAGTACCTATTTTCCGATTGTCTGCTTTTCGAATTACAGTGTAGTTGGAATAGCCAAGTCGTTCCAATTGAGGTAGCATTTTCTCCTGAATGTACGCTTTAGCACTTGCTATTGTTTTGACGTTTCGATCACCAATGTATTTAATCCATTTGGGCGTGTTTAAGAGCACAAAAACAAATTCAGCATCGTTTTCCGTGGTAGGTCTTATAATGAGTCTTGCTGTTTCAAAGGTTTTATAATGCATTTTATTTTTCAATTACAATCATTCTATAGGCAGTTTCAGATAGATGTTTTTTGTCGTTGTGTTGAAATGTACAGTTGAATTTTCGATCAGCTAACCTTTTTAGCTGGCCTACTCCAATCATTTTTTAAGACCTACTGGTATTTTTATATAGCTCGATTTTTCCTCGGAATGATAAATACTAATTTCTGCTTTTTTAGCATCTTCTTTTGTTTCCAGGGAAACGTCCTTGCCGGAGTTGTAGTTTTTCTGCAGATATACAGCATTTACAGCGTTGATGGTTAAAATGAATCTACTTCCTCTCTTCACTTCAAGTGCCGTGATATAGGGTGTTTCAAATTTGCAGAAGAAAACTTCCCCAGGTACTGCCAATTTTGGTTGCTTCAATCCCTCGCGATATCGTAATCGCAGCCTGTCGGATCCTATATATTTGGTTTCCCCTACCTCATCGACTTCGTACAAGGTCACCTGCATATCCGTGTCTGGTACATTCAAAGATAAATGCAATCCCACTTCAAATCTTCCGACTATTGGAGTTGTGGTATCCAGTTTGTCTGAGACATAAATTACTCTCCCCTTTTCTTCTACAGGTATTGGTGCTTTATAATAATCCGGCCCCTCATAGCTTGCCACCGCTACAGTGTCCAATGGATCGTAAAAAATGGTATCTATGTCGAATACCGGAGATCTTAGTCGTGCGAGATGTCCGGGATTGATCAATAATTTTGAATCGGAATTCGGACTGGATAGGTAGTAGGTGATAGTATCCTTTGAAATGTTAGCGATTTGATTGGCATACTTCCACGTATTTTGATCCATCATATAATAACTTATCCGATCCTCTAAGAACGTTGGCTTTTTCCCATTTTTGAGCGTCCAGTTAAACCAATCTAAATGCAGTTGCTTCATATCCAGTTTCGAATCACCTCCGAAGGTAAGACCACCCAAGGCCGTTACAGGATTTCGTGTGCCGGCATGAGACCAGGGGCCGAGAATTAAGTAATGGTTGGCTTTACCTGATGGATTACCATACGTCATATGATCTTCATAATACGTCATTGCACCTGGTTGGTCGCCGTCAAAGTAGCCGGTTATCGTAAGAATCGGAAGATCAAAGGATTCATAATCTTCCTTTGTGGGATAAAAATCTTGCCAATAGTTATCAAAATCCGGATGCGCTATCCAGGTTTGAAAGATCGGATTTCGTTGACCAAGGGCAGCAATATCCCAATCTTTGAAAGGAATAAATTCTTTATACTTTTTAGCACTTTTACCATCCCAATAAGCACTATTGCCAAACAAATTTCCGTTCCGGCTTACGCCTCCGGTAAAATTTAACCATTGTAGAGCATAATCACCGAATATGCCTCCGGACTTTGGGAAGTCAATACCAGGGCCAACTGCTGCAGTAGGAACTATAGTTTTAAGGGCTTTGGGTTTGTTCTTTAATGTCATCCATTGGACCATACCTCTGTAGGAGCCTCCCATCATACCAATTTTTCCATTGCACCACTTTTGTCGACTTATCCACTGGATAGCATCATAACCATCCATCCCATCTTTTTCAAATGGTCTGTATTCCCCTTCCGAATTTCCTCTGCCTCGTAGGTCGAGGGTAATAAAGACATAACCCTCCTTGGCAAAATACATTCCTCTTTCTACCGCTTCATCATTAACATAAGGAGTATATATTAGTATTACCGGATACGATTCCTCATTGCTGCCAGGAAAATAGATGTTTGCTGATAGGTTGATGCCATCTCTCATTGGAATGTTTTGATAGAGTTGTATATCAACCTCCTGGGGGTACATTGATGTCCAGTTCATCAACACCAGAAGAATTATAATTAAAGGTCGTTTCATTTGATATGTTTTTTATTGCGGATAAGGTTCTGACTATGATTTCCAGTCTTCGATGGCCCCGAACGGGGAGGGAAGAGGAAGGCATCTTTATGTTTAAATTGTCTTTTTTTCTTGCGTGTTGAAAATTAACTAAAAATGCTGTGGGAAAGAGAAAAGCTATAAACTATAGCTTTTGTTATACTTGGCTGATTAATCACCGTGGTACAATTTGGTTTCATTAGGATATGGTGTTCCGATGTTCGTTTCTAAGTATTGCTTTAAGCTTAAGAGGTAAACAGTCCATTTGGATGAAAAATAAATCAGGGACTCCACATCCTCCGGGTCAATGTTTTGATGAGTATGAGTTAAAAAAACTTGATCGTCCTTCTCTCTTAATTCAAAAACGAGTTGAGTTTTATCCCATGATTTGAAACTATCAAAACAGGTTAAAACGAGCTTTTCGTTGGGAACTATCTCGTCATATTTGAACTTTAAAGTAGTTAAATCCTCAAAAGTCAAGAACAGACTTCCTCCTAATTCAACAACTCCTTCAGATTTGGTAGCCCACCATTTCTCAATTTCTTGAGGCTTTGAAATGGCATTAAACATTTCCTCTCTTGAACATTTTGCTCCAATAAAGTGCATTGTTTTCTCCATAAGTATTTATCTTTTTTGCCCTTAGTTTTTATTCATTTCCAAATTCGCTCAATGCGGGTAAGGCAGTATTGCTAAAGTCAAATAAGGCTTGATTTTCCCAGGGGGATGCATCTGTAGCTTCATTTCCTTTCCAGGCGATTAATTCACCTCCCCAGTAACAAAAACCTACCCCCTTTTCTACCTCTTTGGTCAGTTCTTTAATTTGTTGGATAAATTTTCGCTGTCCCTCTGCAGTTGCCGGGTATTCAGGTAAAATAAGTTGTTCCGCCAAACCTACAATATTGTGCGTCCAATCATTCCATCCCAGCGTAAAAGGGTAGGCCGTTTCAACAATTGCAACTTCCTTATCAAAAGAAGTACTCAAATCCTGCATTTTGGTTTTAAGGTTGCGTAAGGATTTTCCATGCCAGATAGGATAATACGACAAGCCAATGATGTCGTAGTCGATCCCATTCACCTGATTAAAAAACCAATCTGAGTTTTCAATTCCGGCAAAATGCAAAATAATTCTACAATTGTTCGAATTTTCCCTAACCGCGGAACAACCTGCTTGAAGCAGACTGATGAAATTCGAATAATTTGTTTCAATATCTCCATGAGGATGTAGTAGTCCGGAGTTTATTTCATTTCCAATTTGAATATAATCCGGCTGAATTTCATTGACCACCTTTTTTGTATAGCTATGGAGGCTGTCTTTAAGCGTCGTAAAATCAAGATGTTGCCATTGCACGGGGACTTCTTGATTTCCGGGATCCGCCCAGGTATCGGAATAGTGGAGGGTTAACCAGGTTTTGAAGCCATTGGCTTTTAGGGTTTGGGAAAAGGGCATCACTTCATTAAATCCGGAATGTCCATTAACGGGATTAACCCACAGCCGTAATCGAACCGTGTTTACCCCGTTTTCTTTAAGTAGTAGCAAAAAGTCTTTTTGATTTCCATCCAAATCATAAAATGTTGGATTGGCGGTGGCTATTTCAGGATAGCTTGAAATGTCAACGGCAGCAATAAATTCCTGTATTCCATTCGCTGTATCAGGATTTTCATTCGTTATTTCAGGACTACGGACATCCTCTTGCTCACAAGAAATAAAAATCAAAAGTACTAGCACTATTTGGATGATTCGATTCATTTTGCAAATTGCCGATAAGGGTGACCTGGCCGTGGATACATCCGACTTTTTCAGATGATAATATACTTCAATTAAACGAAATAGCGGTTTGAGTGCTAACTCAAACCGCTATTATAGAACACAATGTTGTGACCAGTTTTACTCCAACAAAAGATTGCTAATTGTTGCTTAAACCTTCTGCCGTGCGATCTTCCTTGGCAGGAGGTGGCGTAGCTCCGGGCTTATCCTTTAGTAGTTTCAGCACTTCCGCTACCACTTTCTCCATTTGCGGATCACGTCCTTGTAGCAACAGGTTTGGATCGTCCCATACAGCAATATCTGGTCGTACCCCAACACCTTCATCAAACCAGGTGCCATCATTGAAATAGAGTCGTGCTCCGGGAACAGTAATTCCTCCACCGTCAATGAGTTGATGGCGTGTGGCGGGACCCACCAAAATACCAATGGTTCGCTCGCCGACAATTGGACCGGCATCCAGTTCCCGAAACGCCCAGGGTAGTCCATCGCCTCCGGATCCTGCCCAACCGTTAATCAACATGCCCATGGGTCCGGTATTTGCCTTCACCGGGAAGGTATGGGACTTGCCATGGCGCCAGTACAGGTTGTAAATGACGGGTCGTGTCATCAGCTCCAAAAAGCGATCGGCAAGTTGTCCACCACCGTTGAAGCGCTCATCAATAATGAACCCTTCTTTACCAAGCTGGCCATAGTACATTTTAACCAGGTCGAGCTGTCCTCTAGTTGCCGTGTTGGTCATATACACATACCCCAGTTTGCCTCCGGAGAGTTTTTCTACGCGTAACCGGTTGTTCTCAATCCAATCCAGGTACCGAATATTTCGTTCCTGTGCCCCGGTGAGACAGGTGACTACCACATCTTTTACATCACTGGTATTTCCGTTCTTGCTGACCTTCAACACCACCGTTTTACCATTAAGCCCTTCGAAAGCGGCATAGGGGTCTTTGTTTAACGGAAGGGTAATTCCATTGACCGAATGGATGTAATCACCAGTTGAGACGTTTACTCCGGGACGATCGAAAGGCGACCTGTTTTCAGCATCCCAGTCAGCAGGCTTTACAATGCGTTTGATCTTATAGCCTTTGTTATCCTTGGCCCAGTCAATACCCAGGTAACCGGTGCTGATATTTTCCACTTTTTGGTTATCTCCCCCAAAGGTGTAGGTATGGCCTGCACTTAGTTCAGCGGCAAGATTGGACTGTAGAAAACTGACATCCCAACGCGATCGGGCATCCTCAATTAAGGCACCGTATTGGGTACGAAGTGCATCCCAATCTACTTGCTGCATGTTTTCGTCATAAAAGAAATCACGGTGTCTTCTCCAGGTGTCATGAAAGATTTGACGCCATTCTTCCCGTGGGTTCAATTCCATGACTAACCCATTGGTAGGAATGGGATCTTTGATTTTTTGATCAGGGTCGGGTTTAATAATACCGAATATTGAACCACTCCGCACCAATAACGATTTCCCGTCAGCCGTTTTGACCACCCCGTTTATTTTGGCCATGATCGATTTTTCCTCGCGTTCTTTCAGGTCATAGAAAAACAATTCGGGATCACCACCACCTGACCCTGAATTGGGAAAACGACGGTACACTAACTTACCTTCGAAGGCCATTAGATTATTCAGGTTGCCCGGCTTGGCGGGCAGGATAGCTAACCTGCTTTCCAACCCATCCCAATCTACTTTAATGGGCTCCGGAGCTTTTTCTTTCGCGTCGTCCTTTTTTCCTTTTTTCTTGGTATCGTCTTTTTCGTCTTCTTCCTTATCTGCTGCTTTTAATTCATCATTTTTTGCGTGGAGCAGGTATCGGGATTCTTTACTCAAACTAATAGCGGCAAGTTGTGTGGCATTCGGATAGATCCAGGTACCGTCCTGCATATCACTATAGACGGCGCTAAAATTTCTGTCGGTAAGAAAAAACAAGTAGTTACCATTTACCCCAAAAACCGGACTGGAATCATTGTAAAATCCGCTGGTCACTTGTCGTGACCGTTTACTGTTAAGGTCATAGATGAAAATAGCTTCATTGCCATTTTCCATTCCGATGGAATAGGCCAGGAATTTCGAATCATATGACCAATTGATTGGATAGCCTGATCGGCCACCGTGACCGTAATTCCATTTATAATTATCAACCACGTCAACCGCGCCGGTTGCTACATCAACAATGCTGATATCGTTTTTCTCATCAATAAATGCCAACTTTTTACTATCTGGTGACCAATGGAGGGTGTATCCATACCCTTTGTTTCTCGAAGTAACTTTTTTGGCCTCTTGTGCAGTTCGCATGGCTTGTACATAGATCTCATACTCACCGGATGTATCGCTCCAGTAGGCAACATGATCCCCATTTGGAGACCATGTGGGACTATGGTCGAATGCCCCTGAAGAGTTGGTAATATTTTGAACAAATCCTTCTTTTACAGGTGTATTAAACAATTCGCCCCGCGCCTCAAATACAATTCTGCTTGCCCCAGGGGAAGCCGTCATACCCCGTATTTGCTTATCTACCTCAAGCCTTCTGGGCATTTCCAGCGTTAAATCGCTGATGACAGTTACGACCACCGCTTTCGATTCCTCGGTAGCGAGATCCATAAGATGAAGTTCACCCCCTACTTCAAATACCAGATCTTTTGGACCAGCGGATAAATACGTAATATCAAAGTCTTTAAACTGGGTAACCTGATTGAGTGATTCTGATCCGAGATCATAACTCCAGACGTTCAACCGCAAGTCATCTGCACGATCGGATAGGAAATAGATTTTATCCCCTCCCCATGCAGGCTTTCCGTCATTTGCTTCGCTATTTGTGATATTTTTGGCCGTTTTGTTTTCCAGATCAAACAGGATCACCTCTGAGGTCAGGCCACCCCGATATCTTTTGAACGGATACGTCTCAGTGATTTTGGTAATATAGGCGAGTTGTTTTCCATCTGGGGAGTAGGTGGCAATCTCACCGTAAGGGATCGGTAATTTTTCCGGCATTCCGCCTGTTTTGGGAATTAGAAAGAGTTGGTTCACACGTCCCGATGGAATACCGGTTTCTCTTCGTGAAGCGAATAGAATCTTGTCACCTGAAGGATGCCACTCCACCATGCGATCTGAATGGGATCCGTAGGTTAGTCTAAGGGGGACACCCCCTGTGACGGGCATAACGTAGACATCAGGATTTCCCCTATACCTTGCGGTAAATGCAATTTCCTTGCCATCCGGAGAGAATTTTGGATAAGATTCCTCTCCGGGAGAATTCGTGAGCTGGGTAGCGGTACCACCATTTTTATCGACCACCCAGATGTCGCCACCATAAACGAAGCAAATTTGTGTTTCCGATACATCGACAAAGCGCATCAGTTTTGCATTGATTTGACCAAATGCACTTGAAGCAAATAAAAGAAGTAGTAAAGAGACGTAGCATTTCATATTTCGAACTTTAGTTGACAGATAAAAATAGTACACAACGGTACAGCCTGGTACGCTTTCTAATTGTTAAATTTTGGTAGTAACAATTCGATAGCTTTAAGTTTTTCCGACAATTGTTTATCATTTTCGTCAATCGTCATTGCGGTAATTATAATAAACCCCTGCTCTAAGTAATGGACATCATCCTTTGCATTTCCGGTGTTAGGGTTACCATCCGGCGAAAATGCCCATATGGTTTTATTGTCTGATTCATTAATGTTTTTGCCAAACACTTTTTTAAATTGAAGTACTTCAGGTTGGCCATACATTATTCGTCTTTCTGAAACTTTCACCCCTTTAATTTCGTTAAACGGGATCTTGGGAAAAGCAACAGTTAAGTAGTTTTGTGGGTCAATTTTATCGATAGTTTCAGATGATAAGAATTTAGAAATCCACGCTGGAATCACACTAAATGACATCTCATTGTCATCATCAAACCCTGAAAATGCAATTCCTTGAACTCCCAAAATAGTTGCTGTTCTTACAGCTCCAATGGTCCCGGAATTGAACCATGAGGGGCCAATATTTGATCCTCCATTGATTCCGGATAG
>JANQHL010000151.1 GCA_028277085.1 Flavobacteriaceae bacterium | reverse complement strand
GTACTTTCAATCACTAATTCCACTTCATGTGCTGCCCATGGCAACTCTTCCGGGTTTCGAATAGAGGTGTAATGGACACGCTGACCATCCACAATAAGGGTCCCCTCTTCATGGGAAACTTCTTTATCATACGTACCGTAGACGGTATCATATTTTAACAGATATGCCGTATTCTCGATGGAGACAATATCATTCACCGCCACTACTTCCAAACCTGGGGTTTCATTAATTACTTTTAGGGCCGCTCTACCGATACGTCCCATTCCGTTAATTGCTATTCGCATTTTTGTACTATTAAAGTTATTAGGCCTTACCTTAGTCTGTGTTCGGCGTTATAAATTACAATAATCCCGTCCAGGCCCTTGGTATGCGCTCGTTACCAAATCGTTACGTTTATCGTACCTATTTTTAATGTGAAATACGCATTTACCATTTATAAAGAATTTCCTACCATTTATAAACATTAACCATAGTTGAACTGGGGTTTTTATTACTTTCATACTATCAATTCAACCTCGAAGAAGATGAACACTACAGAAGCAAAACTCGGCTATTTTTGTTGGTATCTGGTCTTAGGATTGTCTATAGCATTGTTGCTGTCCAATCTTTACCTCTACCTTAATAATTAATCCAACCCAACCGATCGTATTGGGCGCACTTGCAGATCTTTGATGTGAAGTTCCCCGGTAGATAAATTTTCAATTTCCAACTGTGTATAGGGTACCGACGGGAACAGTTGATCGGTCATTACGTATTGGCCCTTATTCAAAAAAACTTCAATAGAAGAAGCATCCATGAAAATGTCAATCTCAAGGGTATTGGAAAGGTTTTCAAGGGCTGCATAGTGTAGCTTATTGCCAAATTCGTAGTGAAAATCAGTACTTCCGGATTGCGTCCTATCCAATAGTAGCAAGTTACTTGACGCATCCAAAAGCAGGGCCGTTTTTTCTCCTTTTTCATTAGACAAGCTGAGTTTAAAATCTTGTTTGGGTACAGTAAAGGAAACCAGGGCATTGTTTAAGTTTTCATGCTGCTCTGCATAGTTTTCTCCAGCAGAAATGATCTCCTCTTTTCCCTTGGTTACATCTGCCAGTGATTCCACAGCGGAAAGCGGGTAGTTGTAAACAACATATTCATCATCGATCTTTTGTAGCGATAACTTTCGGGGAAGGGTCATGGCACTGCGCCAGGGCGTAGTTGGGGTTTTCAAGGCATACTGCCAGTTACTCATCCATCCGATGAATATGCGCTCCCCGTTGGGGGTATTATTGTAGGTGACTCCTGCATAGTTGTCCGCGCCCCAATCCAACCACTTGTATTGGGTTTGATCGCTCGTAAAGGTGGTACCATCAAAATCTCCTACAAAATATTGAGTAGCACTTCCGCCGTTGGGCCCACCACTGCCAATACTAATAATCAAGACCCATTTCTTGACATCAGTACCCTCAACAATTAAGGGGAACAGATCGGGGCATTCCCATACCCCTCCTTTAGCGCCCTGCTCTTCACCAAAATCACTGATATTGTCCCAGTCTTTAAGATTTTTAGAACGATACAGCTTGGCGTGATCCCCGGCCACCAATACCATAATCCAGCTTTGTGTTTCTTCATGCCAGAATACCTTGGGATCCCGTAAGTCTTTTACCCCATTATTCCCCAACACAGGGTTCCCTTCGTATTTTGCCCAGGTATCCCCATTGTCCAAACTATAAGCAATTCCCTGGGTTTGAAAATCCGTGGCACCGGATTTTTCCCCTTGCATGGAATGGTAGGTGAAAATAGCAACTAATGGAACTTTTCCGTCCTTGGCAAAACCCGAAGTATTCTGGTGATCTACAACGGCACTTCCTGAGAAAATCATGCCTTTGTTATCCGGGAATAGGGCAATAGGTTTATGCTCCCATTGCACCATGTCCTTACTAACCGCATGACCCCAATGCATTGGCCCCCAAACAGTAGCATTGGGATAATACTGATAAAACAAATGGTATACCCCTTCATGATACACCAGTCCGTTAGGATCGTTACCCCAACCAGAGGGGGGACTAAAATGAAACTGGGGTCGAAGAGGTTCTTCGAATTTTGCTGAAGTGTCAGTTCTAGAAACAACTGGTTTATCCTGAATTTCCTTGCAGGCTACACTTATAGCAGCAAGAAGGATGAGCATTGCTACTTTTTGCATCGATTTTAACTTAATTAGGTGGTTACCCAAGATAAGTAAAATGTTTTTTCGCCGTCTAAATTGATATCTTTATCCCTTGAAGTATTCGGTATGCGAATTTTAGTGCCGGCTATCGTAATAGCCCTACTTTTCTCCAACGCTTTCTCTCAAAATACCATTAAAGCCACCTTAGATCGTTTTAATGACGGTAGCGTTCCTTATATCACAGCAGCAGAATTGAAATCCCAGGACCCTGTGGTTCTATTGGATACCCGGGAGGAGGAAGAATTTGCAATAAGTCGGATCCCTGGTGCCACCTGGGTAGGATATGATACTTTTACAATGGATGAGATTATTTCAGACATCCCGGACAAGAGTATCCCCATTGTGGTGTATTGCTCTGTGGGAGTACGGTCGGAAAACATTGGGAAACGGCTGCAAAAAGCCGGCTATACCCAAGTAAAAAATCTCTATGGAGGAATTTTTCAATGGAAGAACGAGGACAATATTGTAGTAGATGCCGAAGGAAACCCGACCGAAAAAGTACATGCTTTTAATCAACATTGGGGAAAACTGCTGACCAAAGGAGATAAAATCTATACTACCAAATCTGACCCTGTTGCGCCCAAAAACGAATAGCCTACTGCTTATTTTCACCAGAAATCCCGAATTGGGAAAATGCAAAACCCGCTTAGCCAAAACCGTGGGAGATAAAATTGCGTTGGATATCTATAGATTTTTACTGGAACATACGGTAACCATTACCACCAAGCTGGAGGTTGATAAACAGGTGTATTATTCCGAGGAAATTTGGGAGAAGGATGTGTGGAGTCCTGACGTTTATCACAAAAAATTACAAAAAGGCGGTGATTTGGGAACACGTATGTGGAATGCTTTTCGGGATGGGTTTCAGGAGGGATTTGATAAAATCATCGTTATTGGGAGCGATATCTATGAACTCTCCCAGACCGATCTGGAAAACGCCTTCAGGGTATTGGACCACCACGATTATGTTATAGGCCCGGCCCAGGATGGAGGGTATTACCTCTTGGGTATGAAAAGTAGCCACCAAACCCTTTTTCAAAATAAAGCATGGGGTACCGAAACGGTATTATCAGACACGCTGGAAGACCTGAAAAAGGAAAATTATGCCGTATTGGAAACCAGGAACGATGTGGATCTGTATGAGGACATCAAGGACATTGCTGTATTTCAGCAATTTTTAAAGCACTTAAACCATGACTAAAAAGCAATTAAATGAATCTGTTGCCTACTTAAAGCATAAGGGGTTTGAGGCTCCTGAAATAGGTATTGTTTTAGGAACAGGACTCGGCAAAATGGTAGACGAAATAGGAGATGCCATGGTGGCACATTATAATCATATTCCCTATTTCCCATTAGCTACGGTTGAATTTCACTCCGGAAAACTGATCTATGGCACTATAGCCGGAAAAAAAGTAGTGGTAATGCAAGGACGCTTCCATTTATATGAAGGTTATGATTTCCTGGATGTCACCTACCCTATACGCATTATGCATCAATTGGGGGTCCAAAAGCTGTTTATTTCCAATGCGGCTGGTGCTATTAACCTCAGCTTCAAAAAAGGGGATATTATGCTCATTGAAGACCATATCAACCTTCAAGGAGGCTCGCCCTTAGCCTTTAAAAATGTATCCGAATTTGGCGATCGCTTTGTAGATATGAGCGAACCCTATGACCCTGAAATGCGTAAAAGCATTGAAGAAATTGCAAAACGGGAAGGGATTTCCCTGCAGAAAGGCGTCTATGCCTCGGTAGTTGGACCCCAATTAGAAACCAAAGCGGAATATCGGATGTTGAAAACTATAGGAGCCGATGCAGTTGGAATGAGTACCGTTCCGGAAGTAATTGTTGCCAATCATTTGCGACTACCCATAGTAGCCGTTTCAGTTTTAACGGATGAATGCGATCCCGATAATTTACAACCTATTAATATTCAGGAGATTATCGAAATCGCCGGGAATACGGAACCAAGAATGATACAATTGTTCAAAGAATTAATCAAGACACTATGAGTTATTTGAATGCCACACAAGACCTATACAAAGAAGCCGCTTTAACCCCGGATGTGGGACTCTGTTGTACCACCAACCCGATATGGCAGTTTCCCGGCTTATCCATCCCAAAGATCATGCAGCAAATGAATTATGGCTGTGGTAGCACGGTATCTGCACAAGATCTTGTGAATGACCCAAAGGTATTGTATGTTGGAGTTGGTGGCGGAATGGAACTACTGCAGTTTGCCTATTTTTCCAGGCAAAAGGGAGGAGTAACTGGAGTGGACGCTGTAGAAGAAATGCTTGAGGCCTCCCGAAACAACTTCGTTCAGGCTGAAGCTGAAAATGATTGGTTCAAAAGTGAATTTGTAAACCTGGTTAAAGGCGATGCTTTACATCTTCCGGTTGCCGATGAAAGTATAGACGTAGCTGCACAAAACTGCCTGTTTAATATCTTTAAGATGGAAGATCTTAGAAAGGCAGTCGCGGAAATGTATCGGGTACTTAAACCCCACGGACGTCTCGTAATGAGTGATCCCATCTGTGAACAGCCAATGAATGCTGCCTTACGCAACGATGATCGCTTAAGGGCTTTGTGCCTGTCTGGAAGTATTCCCCTAAAGGACTACATAAAAGTACTTACGGATGCCGGTTTTGGAACTATTGAAATCAGGGGCCGGAGGTCCTATAGGGTACTCAGTCCTAATCATTATCCTACTGATGAATTGATCTATATAGAATCCATTGAAATAGCCGCAATTAAAGATCCCATGCCAGCAGATGGCCCTTGTGTTTTTACAGGAAAAACAGCAATTTATTACGGAAACGAAGACTATTTTGATGATGGGAAAGGGCATGTGTTACTACAAAATCAGCCCTTGGCCGTATGCGATAAAACAGCGGCGGCACTAGGGCAGGCCAGTGATGAAATTCACATAAGTGAAAGTACCTGGCACTACAACGGAGGAGGGTGTTGTTAATCAGTGATTCGCTGTAAGTTTTAGGGGGCTATTGCTACTAGTGTAAAAAAGTTGCTGCTTTGAATCCAAAAATAAGTATTATCATTCCGGTGCTTAACGAAGCTGGTTTCATCGGAACGTTATTACACCACCTCAAAGAAAATGCTAAAGATTCAGGAGCCTTGGAGTTGTTAGTGGTAGATGGCGGGAGTACCGACGATACTGTTCAAATCGTTATTGCCCAAGCCGCCAAAGTGATCCCCTCTGAAACCGGTAGGGCCAAACAAATGAATTTGGGCGCACAAAACGCCACTGGAGAAATCCTGTATTTCATACATGCTGACACCCTTCCTCCAAAACACTACGATCAATATATTCTCGAAGCCCACCGTCAAGGGTATACCGCAGGTTGCTTTCGTATGCGATTTGATACGAATAACTGGTTTCTGCGCTTTTTCGCCTGGCTGTCCAGAGTTAATCATACGCTTTGCAGAGGAGGAGACCAGTCTCTATTTGTGACAAAAGAACTCTTTGAGAATACAGGAAGGTTTAACGAAGATTACCTGATCTACGAAGACAGCGAGTTTATAAGGAGACTGTACAAAACCATGAAATTTCGGATTCTCCCATATTATGTAATTACTTCGGCTAGAAAATACCGGCAAAAAGGATGGCTGAAAGTGCAGTTCCATTTTGGAATGATCCATCTTAAGAATTACCTTGGGGCTGGACCCAAAGACCTGTTTCAATACTATAAAAAAAACATTCTCACCTAAAAACCTTTTCAAAATGAACGTTGTGAAACCCTGGACCTTCCTTTTTCTATTCGTGCTAATTACAGCTTGTAAAAATCCGGAAAAAAAAGAGAAAACACCGGAAACAACTCAAACCACAGCTACAGCAATGAAGGGTGGCATTCCGGAAAGTTGGATAAAAAGAAGAGTCGATAATGCACAACAACGACTCCAAGCTTCGGAAGCAGGAAAAATTGTCTGGAAGGCCATGGAAGCACATGGTGGTTTAGCCCAATGGTATGCCAACGGACCATTCACATTTCGCTTTAACTACCAACCCCTTGATGGCGGCACACCAAGGGATACTTACCAGGCTATTGATACCTGGAGCAGTAAAGCCCGTCATTTTCAGGTAGGGGACTCCACCTCGCAATACGGTTGGGATGGCAATAAGGCTTGGGTGATGGCACAGGACAGCGTTGTATTTCCCTACAACACCCGGTTTTGGTCACTAACTCCTTATTTCTTTGCGGCACAGCCTTTTGTGCTGGACGGGAAAGGGGTAAATTTAGAATTACTTCCTCAGAAAGAACATCTCGGAAAAACGCAGAATGTTGTAAAGGTTACTTTTGATGCCGGTACAGGGGATGCACCGGATGATTATTACATTCTCTATTTTGATGCTGAATCGCATATCCTGAACGTTATTCGCTACATCGTTTCTTATCCCGGATATTTTAAGAAAGGGGAACATCTGCCTGAAAAATTAATGCAGCTTGAAGGAGAACAACTGGTGGAAGGGATCCGGTTCCCTGAGCGTTATAGTACCCACTGGCTAAACGAAGACGAAAGTCCCGGGGAACATATCACTTCCATAACGCTGAGTGATGTCGAATTCCAGCCCAATTTGGAAGAAGGATTTTTTCAAATTCCCGGTGAAGCCAAATTACTGGAAGGGCTTTAGTAACACTTCCTCGTTTAGGTAGCTGTGATGCAAACAGTAGTATTTGTTGTGAAAGATGAAATGGGCAGCACATGGGTACGGTCAGTTCTCCTCTAGGGATAACTCCGCATAGTCTTTTAGCACCTCGCTGGTAATGATCTCCGTTAATACTTTTTTATTAGCACTCGAGGAAATTCTCCCTCTTTTTCCATAACCTTCAGTCTCATGCACAGTTATCATTGTAATAGGCGGAACCACATTCTTTACTAGGAACAGATTAAGGTCATTCTTAAAAACTGCGGTATTTTCTTGTTGTACCACCTTGTGGCTTTGGTTGAAAATTGCCTGTAAGCTATTAGCAAAACGCTCCCCTTCCAGGCTGTTACCATGGTGAAAAATGGAAACCCCAAAATTGGTGCTGTTGGTTAGGGATTTGTTCAAATTCATTACCAAAACCCGCTGATATTTTCCCGGGTTTCTAAGATACCGCTGGTTAATGGCATCCACATAATACTGCATTTGCTCATGATTCCCTATTGGCCGCTCCAAATTGAACACTTCATCCTCATCTGGAATTTTGGAACCCGCTAGTATCGAATCGTTTTCAAGCAGGTATACCCTGGCACCATGCACCATAAGCTGAGACGCTAAACGTTCCATTACTTGCTTTTCCACAGCTCTCAAATGGTCTGAACCTATCGAGTTCTCACCGGATAGCAAGTAGATCACAGCATTTTTAAGGCGTTCACTTTTTGAGGAAACCAAAGCGAGCTCTTTTTCGGTAAAGATGGCGTTTTCCGAATCGGACCGGGTTTCCAATTGCACCGCCATCTTCTTGAAGGAATCTGGAGCATCCGGAATGATATAGGATCTACCCAAGTAGAGCTCACTACCATTCTTGAGATTGTCCTTGTTTAGATTCACAAATTCCGAATAATACTTAACCGGATCTAATCCCTGTTTTCGAAGTAAAGAAAAGATCCCATCGCCCTTTCCAGCGGTGACTACAGTAGCCTGACTATTCAGTAGTAGTACACTGAAAATCAGGAAGATTGAAAGAAAAGTCTTCATGCAGGCCTAGGGATTTACATCGCAAAGATAGCATCCTTGCCGATGCAATGTGAAAAATTCACGGTAAAATGTGAAGATTAAAAATACTGCCCTATACCAAAGACCACTCCCCGAGAAGCAGAGTTGGTGATTCCATGGCCATAATCGATACGGAAAATGGCATTGAAAATACGTTTGTGAATGAAACGCACTCCAATACCCGGATAGATTCTCAGATTTTGATCATCCGCAAAGTCCCCGAAATCCCCGCCCGGATTTCGCCAACTTCCCCCATCCACAAATATATTTGCCTGTAATGAGAACCAATCCCCATCTACCACAGCATAGCGATATTCCGTATTTAATACAATAGCGGCAGTACCCCGATCTATAGTGTTTCCCGCCCCGCGAATGTTAAGGTTATTGTCCACGGCAAAAGGGGCAAAAGGTGTATCGAGATTACCAGCCAAACCTAATCGGAGCCGCGAGGCCCAGTTTCCCCGTTTACCCACTCGCTTGAAATAGGAAAAATCATTAAATCCAATCCAAAATTCGGGCAGTTGATCGCTCGTACTTATTACGTACTGGACATTTAGACTACTGCGGAACCCATCGAGATATTGATAATAGTACGTTATCCCGTCGTAATTGTAAATGAATTTATAAAGCAGCTTATCCACCGATAACTGCTGTGGCACATTAGGGTCCGTAATACCAAAAAGATAGTCGTAATCCTCAGTAAACAGGTTTATTCCCAGCTCAAACCGATGCTTATAATTGGGTTCAAATAAACCAAGGATTTCGAAAGATTCATTGCGGTATTTGTATTGGGCTATACCATCTTCGAGAAAAACAGGTTCCTGCGTTGTCAAATCCTGGTAATTTAATGCCAATCCGAAGTTTTTTGAAAAGAGATAAGGAGCTCTCACGTTTAAGCCATACGAGCTGAAAACATCATATTGGTAAAAAGCGCCCAGGGTGACGTTTTGCCCTAAAAAATTAAACTCCTGCAGCCCAACACGAAAGGCAAACTCATCGTTATTGGAAGTAAAAATATTAGCAAAGGGAATGATCGTGAAGTTCTCTTCAATTCCGTAAACCACATTATACATGCCTTCCTCCACTGTGGCAAATACCTGAAAATAGGCATGGGATACAGAGGGCAGACGGATCAACCGCTCGATATCCTTTTGAATCATAGTAGAATCCAGTGTACTACCTGGCTTGACGTTGGAAAGCTTTTTAATAAAGTGGGTGCGGGTTCGGGTATTCCCTTGTATTTTCAAATCAGCGACCACCCCTTGTCCAAAAGACATATGAACAGATACTAGAAGAAAGAGGAGATGTAACCTACTCACTGCGGGACCGGATTTTCACCTTAGTCCGCCATAATGCCTTCTAATTACATCTTCTGCGGGTTTATTTTGCGGTGTAAACCGATTATCCCCTACTCCCCCCGAACGAGAGTGGTGAATAAACCATTTCCAAACAAACCCTCCTGCAAACCAATCTTCCTTCCAGAATTCAGCAAAAAGAACATCCAAGGCATCAGCTTGCGCTTCCAGATTTACATCCATCTGATTCTGATCTACCAGCCAAGGTTTTTTAGCAGTAAAGTCCATACTTCGATACCCAAACTCCGTGAACAAAATAGGTTTCTCGACCCGGGTGGCTAGTTCTACTAATTTTGTCTTCCACTTCTGCCATCCACTGGTTAACTCCTCCGCAGTGGGATATTGCTCCTCTGATAACGGGAAGTAAGCATCCACCCCAATAAAATCCAAGTCCTTCCAAAATGGGGTACGGGGATATTCGTCCCAGTTGGCGGCATAGGTGATTTTCCCGTGATATATTTTTTTGACCTCCCGAACCAGTGCTGTCCAATAGTCCGGGCGATGTTTTACAAATTCTTCCAGTTCCGTACCAATACAATAAATCTCGGACCCCGTATCCTGTGCCAGTTGCGCATAGGATAAAATGAAATCGGAATAGGTTTGTTCAAAGGTTTTCCAGTCTTCCTCGGACTGCATGATAATATCGCCTGTAAATTCTCCACGCCAAACCCATATTTGGGGTTTCAACATGATTTTGACCCCATTCGCTTGTAAGAGTTCGATATATTGTTTAGCCCCTTTTTTGGTTTCCCCATACCATTGCCGATCCGTATCAAAGATAACGTTGGGAGATTCCAGGCTTCTCAGAAAACCAAAAGGCATTACGGCAGCATAGTTAGCGTTTACAGCAACCACTGGATCCACATGTTCTTGGGTCACCTTTTCCCTGGAGCCAACAAAACTTACGCCGTTTATTTTTTCCTCATTTTGGCTACTGCAATTGAGCTGCAGCAGCCATAAAAAGACAAGTCCTAATCGTTTCATTACTGTTCGATTAGGACTAAAATAGTTTTTTTACCAAGTATCGGCTAAAATACCGCCCGTAAACCTATGTTAAAAGTTTGCCCCAAACCGGTGTCATTCCCCCTGAAAAAATTGGTATACAAACCTTCAATATTAAGTTCCTTGGTCAACTGATATTTTAGCCCACCACCATAAGCGGTTAGGTCTTGAGAAAAATCCCTGCCTCCTATATCCACCAACTGGATGTGCTGTAGTAACACCAAAACGGTGAATTTTGAGCTCGGAAAGTAGCTTAAAAATACCCCCGGAATTAACCGAACGCTGTTGTTCGCAAAACTGTCTTCTTCATTACCAAAGTTAAACTCGGTGTTCAGCTCCGTGAATAACTGCCATTTTCCTTCAGCAAAGGAGTAGTCATAAAAAAATCGGTTTTGCCACGTATAACCATCCTGATCCAGGAATACCCCATTTTCAAGTTCATTATCAATCAATGGAATAAAAAAGGCACTTTGCACAGAAAAGTTATTTACGTTAGCAAAAGGAGTAAATTTTATGGCCGGGGCAATAGAGGTTAACCCGGATCGTGCAGTTCCCTCTTCACCATCAAAAGACAAAAAGTCAAACAAACCTCTTCCCCCAACCGTATTCGATCTAAACTCCAGGAGTACTCCCAAATTCACCCGTCGATTTTGGCCTACCCCTGTGAAAACGTCCAATGTGGAGGTAAAGAACACATTTCTTGGGATATCTCCGCTGAAGGTATCTTCCGTCTCAGTATATAAATTATTGAACCACTTAATATCCCATTGTCCCTTTCCAATAAGCTTTGAAGGAGTAAGATTCTGTATGTTACTGCCTTGGATAACCGTGTCGTCATCCTGAGCGACAAGGTTTACTGCGGACAAAAAAAGCCCTGCCATTACAAAATGGTATTTAAAAAATTTCATGATCTTAATTTTATCGGATTGTTTTTATTTGGTTTCGTTTAAGGCCCAGTCGTAGGGATAGTAGCCTACTTTGGCAGTAGTATTAATTTTTTCCTTGCGGAATTGGTTGATAAATTCAACCTCGTTTTGACCTCCCTGGGTAAAATCACCATTGTACCACTCGAAAATCTGGGAAATCAACACTTTTTTTCCTTTAACCCTAATGAAGTCAGGGTTGTTTAAGGCCAATTCGGTTTGCCGTTGCAGTTGGGATTCCAAAGTATTTGGTGAATAGGCTTTATCGATTATGGGAGGACATCCTATGCCCGCACAAACCAACACAAAATGAAAACGAGCCTCTTTTGGAAAATTACCTCGTAACAGGACATTCTCAATGTCGTTTAAAGTAATTTGTTTCCCGCCAAAATCGCGCTTCGTTGTATCAAAAAAACCTTTGATGTCCAAAGGTGACTTCACAGGATAATTATCTACAATTCCTTTAATTACCAAAAGATTGTACCCATTGATCCAAAATGCCTGATATGTTTTTGCATCTTCCTTTGCTACGGATAGGGTTTTACCTAGCTCCAAAAGTTCATCGATAGCGACAGGATCTGCTTTTATCGCATTGTAATCTACTTTACCGTTTTTTATATAGCTGGAAAAAAAAGTGTCCGCTTTGGAAAAGAAATCTGCTGTTCCCTGGGATATTCCCAATTGGAAGATCAGCAGTCCTATAAGGGTAAGAAAAGCTCTTGTTTTCATATTGCTTGTCGTTCGTTGCTAAAATCTGGAGTATCCGTCGCACTCCATTTCGCATCCCTACAAAGCAAATCAACATTTAAGAATTTTTTAAGGATTTCACACTGAGCATTTTACACGTTCGTATTTGTACAATTAACCTTACAATAACCTCAAAAATTTATATTCTTTCTAAATTATTGCACACCTGTAAAGTTCCTATCTTTAAAACCGACACAACCACCAACCCATAAAAGCCAATGGAAAACATCATTATTATTGGAAATGGTATTGCTGGTGTTACAGCTGCCCGACACATTCGAAAGCTTTCCGACCCGACTGCCAACCGGGCAGGCAAACGAATCATTATTATCTCCGCAGAAACGGATTACTTCTTCTCCCGTACAGCCCTAATGTACGTATACATGGGACACATGAAATTTGAACACATACAACCGTATGAGAACTGGTTCTGGGAAAAAAACAATATCGAATTGGTAAGGGGCTATGTCACCGAGGTGGCCGTTGAGGACAAAAAGCTTTTGGTAGATGGCTCCAGAGCTTTTTACTACGATAAACTAATTATTGCTACAGGTTCCAAACCGAATAAGTTTGGCTGGCCAGGGCAAGATCTACATGGTGTACAGGGCTTATATTCCAAACAAGATCTGGATTTGTTGGAGGTTAACGCTCCAAATAGAGAGGCTTGTAAAAGAGCTGTCATTGTTGGCGGTGGTTTAATTGGGATAGAACTCGCAGAAATGCTGCGAAGCAGAGATATTCCGGTTACTTTTCTGGTGCGGGAGACCAGCTTTTGGAATGGGGTACTTCCGGAAGGAGAATCTCAAATGATCAATGAACATATTGAGGAACATCATATTGATTTACGCCTGGCCACAAATCTGGTAGAAATTGTTCCGGATGAGAATGGAAAAGTGAAGGCGGTTATTACAGACAAAGGGGATACAATTCCCTGCGATATGGTTGGTTTAACCGCAGGGGTTTCACCAAACGTAGAATTTTTAAGGGATTCCGGAATTGAATTGGGCCGTGGGGTCAAGGTCAACCGGTTCCTTGAGACCAATGTAAAGGATGTTTACGCGATTGGCGATTGTGCCGAGCAGCATGAAGCTATTGGCAACAGACGTCCCATTGAAGCAGTATGGTATACCGGACGGATGATGGGCGAGACTGTGGCGCAAACGATCTGCGGAAATCGAATAGCATACAAACCCGGACATTGGTTTAATTCGGCCAAATTCCTGGATATTGAATACCAAACCTACGGTTGGGTATTTGGGGAACGCGGCAAAAAGGACTATGAAGAACACTTCCATTGGAGACATCCCGAAGAGAAACTATGTATTACCGTTGCTTTTCATAAAGAGAACAACTTGTTTTTGGGCATAAATACTTTTGGAATTCGAATGCGTCATGAACTATTTGATCGCTGGTTGACCGAAGAACGCGACGTGGATTATGTAATGGAACATCTGGCAGATGCCAATTTTGATCCCGAGTTCTATAAAAACTATGAATCAGCCATTGTAGGCCAATTCAACTCTGCTTTTGGAAAGTCAATTCGGTCCAAAAAGAAAAATAGTAAACGAATCTTTCAACTCAACTAAATTTCATGAGCACTTACGATAGAAGCATGGCGCTTACTGGTCAGCCTCCGGTAATCCTGAATCGCAATCAAAAAATCGCAACGCTAATCGGAATGTTTGGCCTGGCCATTATCCTATTGGCTGCATTCAACGTGAGTTTTCCCAACAAAGGGCTTTGGTTAACGCTCGCGTTAACGAGTATCATAGGCGGGACTGTTTGGTTTTCAAGAGAAGCCTATTTGGACAAGGAACCCGGAATTAAAAATGATGGGGTTTGGTTCAAGTCCTTGTCAAATCAAGGTTTCTGGGGTTGGATTGCGGGTATCGCGTTGACCGGTTTTTACATTGTATTGTACTTCTACCCGGAATATTTAGGTTTGGTTAAAGAGGGAAGCAATAAAGGAGTTATAGGCTTGTTTGATCCCTTAAGCAGAGCGTTGAGTGGAAATCCGGCAAGTCAATGGTTCGTTTATGGTACCCTCTACACTGTTGCCATTTTGGCCTTTGGGATCAAATTTCTTTGGAAGTACCGACATAACCGATATGAGCGTATACGCACCTTCAGTGTGATGTTCTTCCAAACGGCATTTGCCTTCATCATCCCGGAATTAATGGCGCGTCTGAATGGTAGTTCCCTTCTCAACGGTGGTAGTTTACCCTATTATGATCTTAAAAACATGTGGCCGTTGAATTACTACAACTTTGAAGGGTATCGTATTAAAGGGTTCCTAAGCTCGGGAGACATTGGTTTTGCTATGCTTATTTTCGGAATCGCAACGGTTTTCATTATCAGCCCCATCCTTACCTATCGCTTTGGGAAGCGCTGGTATTGTTCCTGGGTTTGCGGTTGCGGGGGCTTAGCCGAAACTGCGGGAGATCCTTTTCGGCACTTAAGCGACAAAACGGTAAAGGCATGGAATATTGAACGTTGGGTGATCCATAGTGTGGTGGTTTTTGTAACCTTGATGACCACAGCAGTCATCTATTCCTATCTTGGTAATGATACCAGCAAATATTGGTTGACGAAAAGCACCTTTTTAATCGGAGTAGCTGTATTGCTCACTGCTGTGTTTGCATGGGTGATGGTATTTAAAAGGAAACAATTTCAGAAAGATGCCATTTATGGGGCTATCGGCTTTTTTGTAATTATCATCGCTCTAATTGGTTTTCATTTTTTTAGTGGCGAAGGGAATGTTTTCTTATTCAAGTCAGAAACACTTCGCAAATCATACTCCTTTCTAATTGGTAGTATTTTTTCAGGTGTCATTGGAACAGGCTTCTACCCTGTTCTCGGAAATCGGGTTTGGTGCCGTTTTGGATGCCCAATGGCTGCAATCTTAGGGTTCCAGCAACGGTTGTTTTCCAAGTTTAGAATCACCACCAACGGCGGGCAGTGTATTTCCTGCGGAAACTGTTCTACCTATTGTGAGATGGGGATTGACGTTCGTGCCTACGCCCAAAAGGGAGAAAATATTGTACGTTCCAGCTGTGTGGGTTGTGGGATTTGTTCGGCGGTATGTCCAAGAGGAGTTCTAAAATTGGAAAATGGCCCGTTAAAGGGACGTATAGACAGCAACCAGGTTTTGTTGGGGAATGATGTAGACTTAATGCAATTGGTAAACCAAAAATAAAATGATACGGATTGGTTTGATTTTGCTTCTTCTTACAGCATCCTCAAACAAAAAGATGTACCATCGCGAATACCATCAAAATGGACAACTTAAAGCCCAAGGTTGGAAGATAGGGGACTCCAAAGAGGAGTTTTGGAAATACTACTTTAGCAACGGGCAGCTCAAAGAACAAGGACATTACAAGATGAATCGTAAGACTGGGTATTGGTACTTTTATAACAAGTCGGGTCAGTTAGCAATGGAGGGCCACATGGTAGCCGGAAAAATGGTGAAATGGTGGTTGTTTTACGATGAGAACGAAAAGATCAATCATAAGTGTCAACTTCAGAATGGGGTTAAAAACGGCTACTGCCTGAAGTACAAGGACGAGGAATTAAAATCTGCCGAAAAATACCACCAAGGCAAAAAAATCAAAGAATGGTTTACTTTTTCCAG
>JANQHL010000148.1 GCA_028277085.1 Flavobacteriaceae bacterium | reverse complement strand
CCAGGAAAGCAGAGTGATTTTAGCGGAGATGGAAAAGGAACTGGCTCCTATAGCTGATTCCATTCAGTTTGGCAGAAACGATACAGTGCGTTATCGCGCTGCCTATGCCTTTATTCCAAAGTTCCGGAAAGCTTTGGATGTGAAAGGATCATTTTACTATCCATTCGATCAACTGGGCGCCGTTGCCAAAGTTGAGCCGGAAGACGGTACGTTTCGGATGTTTACCTGGTTTTTGCCTAAAGGAAATGGGTTGGTCCGGCATTATGGTGTTATCCAGAAAAAATCTAAAAAGACAGATATTATTCCTCTGTTTGACTTTTCAGATTCCCTTTCAAGCCCTATGGATACTGTTTTGAACAATGAAAGCTGGTTCGGGGCGGTGTATTACAATATCAAAACGGTAAAGTACAAAGGTAAGACTTACTACACGCTTTTCGGGTGGGACCAAAACGATTTGTGGAGTTCCAGGAAATTGGTTGAAGTATTGACCTTTGATAGCGGGCAACCGGTATTTGGTGCACCAATTTTTGCGTTTTCTGACTACAGACAGCATTATCGGCCTTACCGGTATGTAATGGAATATAGAAAAGGGTCGCAGGCTACTATGAACTTTTCGGATGAATATAATATGGTTTTGTTCGACCACTTGGTTCCTACTGTTAAAAAGGCTGATGACCTTAGTTTTCATTATGCTTCAGATGGAAGCTATGAAGGGTTTAAGTGGGAAAATGGCAGGTGGCGACATGTGGAGAAAGCTTTTGATTTTAAGCTGGATGAAAATACGGGGCCACCCACTCCAAACCCAAGTCGTACCATAGGGCCGCGCTGATTATCAGGGAGTAGGAACCGGAAGTAGCAAATCTTTTTTGGAAAGTGGTCGTTTTTCCTGGTGCCACTGAAAGCCTTCCAGTTTTAATGCAGTTGGATCAATTTGTTGAATAGGTGAAAACTTGGCTTCCGGTGGGCCACCTTCAAAGCGGATACGGTCTACCTGGTGGTCTTTAAAACCCATAACAATGTCGGAACATTTGGCTTCATTTACACCGATGTAGGCATTGGAATCATCCACTGCGAAATATACACTTTGACCATTTCCAATGGCAGTTAAACTGTTCAAATCACCCTGTTTAAAGAATCCGAAGATATTCCGCCCTTTAATCTGGTTGTAGAAATCATTCCCGGCCGGATTGGCTATAAAACCTTTGCGTTTTAAATCCAGTCTATGTAATTGGTTGTTTTTTAGGGTAATATAAATGGTGTCGCCGGTCAGTTGGTTGTTTTCCTGCCACAAGACGGGGTCATCATACATTCTGATAACCGAATCTTTGTAAGAAAAGAAGAGGGAATCCGCCAGTCCCTGCAGATTCGATTTGTACATCTTTACCCGGTTAAAGGCATAGAATTCCCGGTAGTTGTTGGAATCAACTAAGGCCTTTAATGTATCGGCCGTCAGGTACAAAGAGTCTTTGTCAATGCCGTAAATCAGCATAGGTTTTTTAGTGGCTATTACCCTTTCCTCCTGTTTCCAAAATTGAGCTTCTTCCCCGGTTAGTACAATATTTTGGGTGGTATCAATCCATTTAAAAGCTTTGTAGGACTCTCCGTATTCCGTATTACTGTCATAATCCAGGCTGTCGCTGTGTAGCGTTTGAGGGCCGTCAGTCAGAACCGTGTTCTTTCCAAACCTGGACTTACCCGTGGTTTCAGAATACCAGCCCGATTCACAGTAAATGTCGCTATCTCCAATGTGAATATCTGTGGGCCCGTGGAAGTAACTGGTTTTAGTTTCTGTGTCATATTCAAGAGTATCTGAGGTTAAATCATATTGATCGCCTTTTACCACTACGCTGTCTTTAAAGTATGCCCGTTTGGTTCGGTTGTAGTAGTATCCGATTTTACTCTTCAGGTCCAGATTGTCACCGGTAACATGGCCGCCATTATAGTATACGGCATAGTCCTGATCTTTATAATACTCTAAATAATCTGTTCTAAGTTGCAGCCCCTGCTGATCCAATCGAACGTTGTTCTTCAAAACTGCAACGCCGGTTTCTCCATTGTAAAAAAGCGAGTCGGAATAAATGTCCAGGCTGTCTCCTTTCCAAATGTGTACGTTGCCATAAACATCGGCTGCATTGGTTTCTATATAAAAAAGTACCTGGTCGCCGGTAAGGAAAACACTGTCTTGTTTCAGTTTAACGTTTCCTTTAAGTACCTGTACTTTTTTACCGGCTGACGTTGTATCCGTAAAAAGTGTTTTGGCACCCATGATCTCCAGTTTCTTTCGGATGGAACTTTGCCCCAGTGCACTATAAGTGAGCATGAGGAATAACAGACCAGGTAAAACTCGATGAGGTATCATTTTTTGAAATCCCCTACATAACGGCAACCCGTAGGAAATTAGTTTGTGGAAGAGGAAGGTTGAGTAGCAGGAGGTTCTTGTTTTTTGTTTTTTCTGCCACCGAACAATGAGAAGTGGACATAACGACCCGGATTCTGCTTAAGATCGAACAGCAGGTTGGACAAGTTTTCGGCCGAATTGTTCAGGTTGTCATACAATTCGCTGTCCTTTACCAACAAGCCTAATGACCCTTCCCCGGCATTTGCTGATGCCAATAAAGTTTCCACTTCGGACAATGTACCCTCAAGCGTAGCAATAAAAGCAGGCAAATCCATTTTAGCTAAGGAGTCGCTTACAGCGCCTAAATTGGCAATGACCTTGTTAATACCGGTATCATTTTCCGCAATTGCAGTGGTAACGTCTTTCAGGTTAGTAAGTACAGCATCAATATTTATACTTTGTTCTTCTATCAATTCATTAATCGACTTCGCCGTTAGCCTGAATTGATTGATGGCATTGCCAAAGTTGTCAATGCTTCTTTCAATTTCGCCGCCTTCAACAATAGCCTGTACCACCATCATTACCGAATCAATAGACCCCATCAGGTGTTCTGCCTTCTGTTTTACCGGCAGCAACTCTTTCCGCAATTCTCCGAAAAGATTAGCTAACTCTTTGCTTTCCAGGGTATCGCCTTTTTGTACCAATTCTTTAGCATCACCCAACTTTAGCTGAATTGTTTTTTCTCCCAGGATGTCACTTTCAAGTTTGGCAATGGAATTTCTGGGGATCGTAACACCTTCATCCAGGTTAACGGTAACCAGTACCCGCCCCTTTGGGTCATTTTCAATCAAATCCAGTGTCGCTACACTTCCTACTCTAAAGCCGTTCACCTCTACCTCATCGGCCTGAACCAGTCCGTCCACGTTTTCATAGATAACGTAGACGTAGTTTTTGTCCTTGAAAATATTATCACCGTGCAGAAAATTGTAGCCTATAAAGAGAATGGCCAGACCGAATGCTGCAAATATGCCTACTTTACTTTCATTAGATACTTTCAAGCCTAAGATTTTACAGGTCTAAAAATAAGAGAATTTAATCCGCAGGAAAAATATCAATTTTTAATCGCTGCCAATGCCTGATTCACAGAAATGCGTTCTCCGTTTTTGTAGGCCACTATAAAAGCATCCTTTATCCCTTTTTCCTTGACAACGTTTTGATAGTTTACAGCATCTTCAAATACGGAAAACTTACCGCACATGTACCTGTAATATCCACCTGATTTTACCTCTTCATAATCTTCAACCAGTTTCAGTTTACGGTGGCTGGAAGATAATTTTGTGGGTGATGCCACAACCTGTACCCGGAAAGTGATGTTGTTATTGCTTTCTGTAGGCGGGTTTTTTGTCGGGGTAGAAGTTTCAGCAGTACTTTTAGCCAAACCTTCGTCAGGAAAATTGGTGTTTTCCATGTGAAGTTTGTACTCCTTAAAGGCCCTGTAAATGGCTGAGGCCAGGTAAACATGTCCCTGCTCGGTTTTAAGAAACTTTTCTTCCGTAGGGTTTGTCAGGTAACCTAATTCCACCAAAACACTTGGCATAGCCGTTTGATGCAGTACAATAAACCCCGCCTGTCTTACGCCCCGGCTTCTGCGGTTAACACGTTCTTTAAATTGCTTGTCAACCAAAGTGGCGAAAGAAATACTTTGATCTAAAAAGGCATCCTGGAACATGGAAAACATAATGTGTGCTTCGGGCGAGTTCGGATCATAATCGTAGTGCTGCTGGTAGTTTTCTTCTTTCAGGATTACATCGTTTTCACGCTTTGCTACTTCCAGGTTCTCAGCAGTTTTGTGCAACCCCAAAACATACACCTCCGTACCGCTGACTGTGGATTTGGTAAAGGCATTGGCATGGATGGATATAAAAAGATCAGCCTTAGCCTTGTTGGCTATTTCTCCGCGTTCATAAAGGGGTACAAATACATCTTTATCGCGGGTATAGATTACCTTAATACCCGGGAAGTTTTTCTTGATGTAATTGCCCAACTTCAATGCTACAGAAAGTGCGATAGTTTTTTCCTTGTATTTAGTAGGGCTAACCGCTCCGGGATCTTTCCCGCCATGGCCCGCGTCGATGACTACAGTACGTATTTTGTAGCCTGAAGCATACATATTATCGGAAGCGGCACACAGCAATGTAAAAATTGCTGTTGATATTAGTAGCAGCCTTGTCACATCGATAATATTTATTTTTGATTGACGTTTAATCCCAGCAAGCATAAAAGTAGTCCAAAATTTCATTGAGTCATAATTCCAAAGTTGCGGTATTCCTTGCTTTGCTGCTTATTTCTGGCTTAACCGGCCTGTTTGGGCAGTCGAATGTCGACAATTCGATACAGAACGGTAATGACAGTATAGCATTTGTTGAAAATTTAGTCCGGGTCCCACCTTCTGATTCTATCATACTAACGGATTCTTTGAAAAAAAATTCTATTTCCGATTCCATACCTGCCGATAGTTCAAAAATTGTGCCTTCCTCTTCTTTTAAAGTTTCCAAAGATTCCCTCGAGGCTCCGGTAGATTACAAAGCCAGGGACTCCATAGTATACGATGTGACCGGCAGATTGGTACATCTTTACGGAGAAGCCCAGGTAAAATACGAGGCTATTACTGTTGAAGGACATTACATTCAACTGGACTGGAATACCAATACCATGATGGCGCAGGCCCAATTAGATACCAGTGGCCGGATGATCCGAAAGGCGATGTTCCAGGATGGGGACCAACAATTTTACGCGGAACAATTCCGGTACAACTACAAAACCCGCAAAGGAAAAACAGATGCCGGAAAATTCAAGGAAGGAGAGAGCTATGTATTGGCAAAAAATGTAAAGAATATGCCAAATAATGATCTCTACATTAAAGACGCCAAATACACCACCTGTAGTTTGGACCATCCGCATTTTCACCTGGCAGCACGAAGAGCGAAAGTGGTGCCGGATAAGGTTATGGTAACCGGGCCGGCCAATCTTGTGATTATGGATATTCCAACGCCTTTATACGTTCCTTTCGGCTGGTTCCCCATTAAGAAGGGGCAACGCTCAGGCATCGTTTTCCCACAGTACGGAGAAGAACAGGTACGGGGTTTCTTTCTTCGGAATGGAGGATACTACTGGGCGATTAATGACTATATGGACTTGCAGCTGACCGGTGATATCTATTCCAAAGGAAGTTGGGGTGTTCACGCAAAGTCAAACTATCGAAGAAGGTATAAGTATAGCGGCACTTATACGCTCGATTTTGCAAGAAATAATGAAGGTGAGAGGGAATCCCCTGACTTCAACACAGTTAATGATTTCCAGGTAAACTGGCAGCACAACCAGGATCCAAAGGCAAGACCTTCCAGCCGTTTTACAGCCAATGTGCGTTTTGGTACAGCTACCTACGACCGAACCTTTTCAACAGGACAGAGTGCGGTATTAAGAAGTTCCCTGGTTTCCAAGATTTCCTATTCGCGTAGCTTCCCTAAAAAGCCCTTCAACTTTAGTGTAAATCTTGATCACGATCAGAATTTGATTACCGGCGACATTAACCTGACATTGCCGGATATCAATTTTGGTGTCAGTAGAATTCAACCGTTTAAACCAAAGAAAGCTGCCAACCTTTCTAAAAACAGGTGGTATGAGAGTATTGGAGTAGCCTACACCTTAAGAGCCACAAACCGTATTTCCGGGGTTGATTCTACCTTCTTCACCGCTGAAACCTTCAAAAATGCCCGGTATGGCATTCAGCACAGTTTACCGATTAGCGCTTCATTCAATGTTTTTAAATACTTCAGCCTTGTACCGCGCATTAACTATACGGAACGATGGTACATGCGAACTATCAGGAAATCTTTCCTGGCGGATACGGTTTTTACAACTGTTGACGATGTTATTGATACGACACTTCCGGGTATACAGGTAGATACGGTTACAGGCTTTAAGGCCGGAAGGGATTTCAATTTCGGGCTTGATCTTTCTACTAAAATTTATGGTTTGTTACAATTTAAAAAAGGCAGACTGAAAGCAATCCGACACGTTATTTCCCCGACTTTATCATTTAGATACCGACCCGATTTTGGGGCCGATTTTTGGGGGTATTACAGAGAGGTACAAAGTGATACTGCGGGCAACATACAGCGATATTCTATTTTTGAAGGTTCCGTATTCGGAGGACCGCCCGATGGCGCCCAGGCAGGCTTGGGGATTTCTTTGATCAACAACCTGCATATGAAGATTTTGTCAAGGAAGGATACCGTGAATCCGGAAAAGAAAGTACCCATTTTTGAAAATCTTACCCTTAGTACCTTCTACAATTTTATTGCTGATTCACTTAGGTTAGACCCGATAAACCTGAATATGGTAACCAGCCTTTTCAATAAAGTTAGTGTAAACTTCCGAATGACCATGGATGCCTATGTATACAATGAAAACAATGTTCGTATCAATACTTTTCTCTGGAGCGACCGTAAGCGCTTCCTGCAAATGAGAAGTGCCTCTCTAGCATTGGGTACCAGTCTGCAATCAAAAAAATCGCAGCCATTGCCGGATTCTGATAAAGGAACTGAAAACGAGCGCAATGTTGTGCTTACAACACCAAGCAATTACTACGATTTCAACATCCCATGGACAATGAATGTACGATACAACATAACTATGGCGCGTGGTGCTTCAGGAGCTCCTGATTCGCTGAGGGTATCAACAAATTCAGTAGGACTTAGCTTTGATGTGAATGTTACAAAAAAATGGAAACTGGCTGTTGAATCAGGGTATGACTTTGTCCGCAGGGACTTTGTTTATACCAATTTGAATGTCATTCGCGATTTACATTGTTGGGTGCTACAATTCAATTTTACACCTTACCCGGTAGAGCAGCAACAGTATCTTATTCAATTGAATGTTAGATCTGCTTTACTTACAGATTTGAAGCTGACTCGCAGACAAAGCCGTTTTGATTCAGCAGTTTTTTAAGTAGTGGTATTGGCCTATCACAATTTGTGTAGGCCTTGCGATACCTTATTTTTTTATCTTTGGTCCATTGAATAGCTTCAACTAAAACGTATAAACAACCTACACATGGAATTCAGACACCAACTTTTAAGACTTACCGGGATTGTAGTGATATCCCTACTACTTTTTTCCTGCGGGGAAGAAGGAGAAAAAGGAGCTTCTAAGAGTTCCGGAGATTCCGGAGATGCCCTAAAACTGGAATTGAACCTTAAGGAAGGTGAACATTTTGCCCAGGCTATGGATATTGATTTTGATATCAATACCGAAATGATGGGGCAAAAAGTGGAAATGGACATGGATATGGGCATGGAAATAGACTATGATGTTGTTTCCTCTGGCGAGGAAACCAAGCTTGACATGACTACCACCAGGATTTCCACAGATATGAGTATGATGGGTATGAATTTGAAGTATGATTCAAAAGAAGGTATCGATGAAAATGATCCTATGAGCGCTATGATTGGAAAAATTATGGAAGTGATGATTGGTGAAAAACTGACGATGACTTTTTCAAAAGATGCCAGGATGCTGGGTATGGAAGGTATGGAAGCCATTATTGAAAAGATGGCTGAAGCAGTAGGTGGTAATGAAGAAATGCTGGATCAATTCAAAGGAAGTGTCAACCAAA
>JANQHL010000229.1 GCA_028277085.1 Flavobacteriaceae bacterium | reverse complement strand
TTCAATGGATTTGTTTGCACATGTTGAAAAGGAAGCCCGTTTAAGGGAAAGTGAAAAAACAAAACAAGAAAAGAAAACAAAGTTTAAACTAGCCCTGGGCTGGTAAGCAAAAAACGAATAGTAGATAATGAAAAGGCATCCCTTGGATGCCTTTTTTTATTCCCAGTCCTCAATAACCTGTACAAAAACCGGATGCACTTCTTCTCCAAGTTTTGTTTGTATAGCTGACAAGGGCATTTTGTCTTTAAAGGATTCGTCGTATTTCACAATGAAATCATTTAGGGGTTTTAGGATGTCATTGCCAAGACTATCTATAATCTTTTCAGCGGTTTTGGTGAACTTCATTTGGTACATCCCGTAATCGCTTGGGGTCATGTTGTAATAATTTGCATCAAAATCCTCCAGGGCGGTGAACTGGGTATCCGGTGGAGGATGGTTGATACTGAAATTTACCAGGGTGGTAATGTATTTTAGCTCTTCAGGGCGTTCACTTTTGTAATAGGCATACAGGCCCATATTGGCATGAATTTCTTCCAGCCATCGGCTCACGGAATACCCACTTTGATTATTGGGGTCTTGAAAATTATGGGTCAGTTCGTGAATCGCCAGCTTATCGAAAAATAGTTTCATGTCCAACTCCCCCGCCTCGTTTTGGTAGACATCATAAAGTGTTTTGGTCATTTCCTTTGGAAAACTGCTGACCATTTGTGCATAATTATCTGCCATTGCATTTTGTCCTGCACCTACTATAATGTTCCCTTTATAATACTCTGGCAATCCCGGTACAGTCATGTAGGCATTTTGAGACCAATCGTCTTCGGCGACCACAAGCACGCAAAACGCTTTTTTCTCCCCCATGATAGTTGAAAGAAATGTGTAGTCGTCTGAAATTAAAGTGGCTTGTTTTTTAGCTTCGGTTTCGTATCCTTTGCTATGTAAGACGTTAAGGGAGCCCGCTGAGCTTAATTCCACCAAACCATTATGTTTACTTTGGTCGATGGAGACTTCATTGGTTTGGGCCAGGACGAAAGGAGACAAAAAAGACGCGAAAAACAGGGTGAAGATCGTTTTGCCAGGTGTTCTCATATGACTATAAGTTACAGAATATGAGGTAAATACATAAAGATTATGTATGATTGACCCAAATTAATGTGCTTCTAACCAATTTTCTCCAATCCCGAGTTCCACATCCAAGGGTACCGCTAATTCATAAGCGTTTTCCATTTCGGTCTTGATCAATTGGGAAACTTCTTCCAATTCGGGTTTATACGCATCAAATACCAGTTCGTCATGCACCTGTAACAGCATTTTGGTCTTGTAGTTGCCTTCGGATAGCTTTTTGTGAATGTTGATCATCGCAATTTTGATGATATCCGCGGCACTTCCCTGTATGGGAGCATTCACCGCGTTGCGTTCTGCTCCTCCCCGGACCACTTGGTTCCCGGCATTGATATCCTTTAAATACCGGCGTCGTCCCAATACGGTTTGCACATAACCATGTTCCCGGGCAAACTCAACCTGGTCGCCGATATAGTTGCGAAGTTTGGGATAGGTTTTGTAATAGGTTTCGATGAGTTCTTTGGCTTCGGTGCGACTCAAATCCGTCTGATTGCTCAATCCGAAAGCGGAAACTCCATAAATAATCCCGAAATTCACGGTTTTAGCATTGCCCCGTTGTTCTCGGGTAACCTGGTCAATGGGGACGTTAAATACTTTTGAAGCTGTAGACGCATGAATGTCTTCCCCGTTCTTAAAGGCAGAGATCATGGTGTCTTCCTCACTAAGGGCAGCAATGATCCGCAATTCTATCTGGGAATAATCGGCCGCCAACAACACGTAGTTTTCATCCCTTGGGATAAAGGCCTTCCGCACCTGTCGGCCCCTTTCGGTGCGAATAGGGATGTTCTGCAGGTTGGGATTGTTGCTACTTAACCGGCCTGTGGCCGCCACCGTTTGCATATAGTCCGTATGTACCCGGCCACTGTGTTCCTGCACCTCATTGGGTAATGCATCCACATAAGTGCTCTTTAGCTTCGATAGCCCCCGGAAATCCAGGATATTTTGAATGATCTCATGATCTTTCGCCAAGTAAGAGAGTACTTCTTCCGAGGTAGAAAACTGCCCGGTTTTCGTCTTTTTGGGCTTGTCTACCAGTTTCATTTTCCCAAAAAGGATATCCCCCAACTGTTTGGGTGAAGCAATATTAAAGGTTTCTCCCGCCTGCTCGTAGATCTTAGCTTCCAATGCTTTAATATCGGCCTCTAATCCGGTCGACAGTTCTTTGAGGAAGTCCTGATCCAGATTGATCCCCTCACGTTCCATATCGGCCAATACCCTTAGCAAAGGGACTTCAATTTCCTGGAAGAGGGTATCGGTTTTTGCTTCGGTTAGTTCCGGTCGAAAATGGTGTGCCAGCTGTAGCGTGATATCAGCATCCTCTACCGCATATTCGGTTTGCCGGTCAACCGGCACCTGCCGCATACTAAGTTGGTTTTTCCCTTTTTTACCAATGAGTTCCGTAATGGAAACCGGGCTGTAGTTGAGGTAGGTCTCTGCCAGCACGTCCATATTATGTCGCATATCGGGATTGATCAGATAGTGCGCCAACATGGTGTCAAAGAGTTTTCCGCACACTGTGACGCCATAGTTTTGCATCACCTTGATGTCGTACTTCAGATTTTGTCCTATTTTCTCAATGTGTTCTGCTTCGAAGAAGGGCCGAAGGAGTTCGATTTTTTTATCTGCGGTTTTCCGGTCTTCCGGGAAGGGGAGGTAAAACCCTTTGCCCGTGTCCCAACTAAAAGCAATACCCACCAATTCGGCTTCCAACGGATTGATGGAAGTGGTTTCCGTATCAAAGCAGACCGATGTTTGTTGCATCAATTTCTCCAAAAAGAGGTCCATACCCAAGCCATTTTCTATGGTTTGGTAATAATGGGATACCTCGGTAATCGTTTTTCTACTGCTTACATCCTTTATGGTAGCGGGAGCTTCCGAAGGGTCGCCTCCAAACAGGGTGAATTGTCCGCTACCCGCAACTTTGGGCTCCCCCCGACTTACTTGTTTGGCAGTTTCGGTATTGCTTACCGGGGTGGTACTTTCGGCTTCCCCGGAATACAGCTTAATAAATTGTTCTTTTAACCGCCGGAACTCCAGTTCTTCAAAGATTTCCTGTACTTTTTCCGCGTCTGGAGGGCACATTTCAAAATCCTTGGCATCAAAAGTGACATCACAATCGGTTTTGATCTCTGCCAGTTTTCGGGACAGTCGTCCCAGCTCGGCATTGGCCTCGACCTTTTCTTTCATTTTCCCCTTTAATTGGTCGGTGTTGCTCAGTAAGCCTTCCAGGGAACCGAATTGCTGCAGGAACTTCTGTGCGGTCTTATCGCCCACGCCGGGGAGTCCGGGAATATTGTCGCTGGTGTCACCCATCATCCCCAGATAGTCAATCACCTGTTCCGGCCGTTCTACTCCAAAGCGTTTTTGTATCTCCGGGATGCCCCAGATCTCGATACCGTTGCCCATCCGGGCAGGCCGATACATAAAAATATTCTCACTTACGAGTTGCCCAAAATCCTTGTCAGGGGTAACCATAAAGGTTTTATAGCCTTCTTTTTCTGCTTGTTTGGCCAGGGTGCCAATGAGATCGTCCGCCTCATAACCGGCTAATTCTACCACAGGGATTTTTAAGGCTTTCAGGATTTCCTGGATGTAGGGGACAGCGATGGTTATGGCTTCCGGGGTCTCGTCCCGGTTGGCTTTATAGTCCGCAAACAGTTCTGTACGTTCTACGCTTCCCCCTTTGTCAAAAGCCACGGCCAGGTGATCTGGTTGTTCCCTTCGGATCACATCGAACAGGGAATTCATAAACCCCATAATGGCAGAGGTATCCATGCCTTTGGAGTTGATCCTGGGGTTTTTAATAAAGGCATAATACCCTCTGAAAATCAAGGCGTAAGCGTCTAATAGGAAGAGTCTTTTTTGGTCAGACATGTTGTTTTATAATTCGAAGTACAAAGTTTTAAATGTACAAAGTTTTCATAGATGAAATGTACATTTTATATAACCGATGACTGCGGAATTTCACGGGAGCGAAGTACACAACTTGAGCAATGTTCTTAACAGCCGGTATAGCTTCAGGATTCTATTGTCATCCCTTTTTTGGTTATTGATGTTGAAAAATGATAAGCCAATCTTTTTGAATGTCTTCTCCGATAATTTTTTGCAGCTTGATTCCGTTTTTCCCGGAGATAAGGTTCTCAGCGTGTATCGTTGCCTGAAGACCAAATTGACCGGTTTTATGATGATTTATTTTGAAAAATTCAACAGTTGTCTTCTTATCGTTGATTTTAATTTTTACGACTTCTGAATAGCACTGCAGGTTAGCGCTCCATCTTTCTTGTTTGGTTAGCTTCAATCCTTTTTTCAAGGCGTGGCAGTTACTTTCAATTAATCTGGTTTCGTGTTCAAAAAATGGGACAAATAGATGTATCAGATTTGAGTCAATTGTAAAACTTTGTATTTCCGGCGCCAGTAAAAAATTTGATGTCTCGTTGGTTGACCTGTAGTATTCGGGATAAATTCTTGTAGTATCAGGGGGGTTGTCATTATGTAGTAAGTACGTGACATTTGATTGAAAGAGTTGGAAAATGCCAAGTGCAAAACCGAAAATTCCCATCAAAATAATTGCTCGAACAAGATTTTTCTTCTTTTTGAAATTGGTTCCAAAAATCATAGTGGTTTGTAAAAGAGTTTTGTACAGCGGGCCATAAAAGATTTTTGATCCGATGATGACAATCTTATAATACCAGGTTTGTAAACCCTCTTTGTTTTTATTGTTTTTCAAATTTGCCAAGATTGTAATGACAGAGGTTGCCAGATACAAAACACCGATCAACAGTAATGGAATAAGTAAATATAGTGTTGGAACAGATTCGGAAAGCAGGTTATAGATGAGAAGATACAGCGAGCTGATGATACCAAAATAGAAGTAAATCAATAAGAGCGTAAAGGCCGCTGAAAAAATGACACTGCAAACTTCATCCAATTGATCAACTGTTGTCGTTAGTTTTGGAAGTTTTTCTGCCATTCGTCTTGTGTAGGTCTTTGAATAGGCACTGTCTTCGATGCTGTAATCCGGAAAAACAGAATTCAAACCTACAATGCCAATCCAGTAGGCTCTAAGGCCAAAATGGATGACGAAAAAAGAGCCCAAAATACCAAAGGCAACGTACCCAAGATAGCATATTAGATAGCCAACGTGGTACTGGGATGGATTCAATTGGTCAATAAAAAAATTTACCATCCAATCCAAAAAATAAAAGGCTTTGAATATGGCGAATATTGAAGCAATGGAAACCAGCAATTCGGCTTCCCAACTTTCATCTTTTAGGCGTTGAAGCCAAGATTTAGTAGTGTGGTCGGTCATCGTCTATAGCATGTTGTTATCAACTTAAATGTACAAAGTTTGGCGAAATGGGTTAGCTGCCTGACCGAGCTTAAGCGATATTTTTAAGGGTGTAAAGCGTCAAAATCTGGAAAGCTGGAATAAGGTTTCGTAAAGTAATTAAGTCTTCAGAAAGCTATCTGATGTGATATTCTCATGCCCCCTTTGATCATACCTTCGGTAACTAAATCCGGGATGCACACAATACGCTCCGGTTTGTCCTCGCTTGTTGATCGCCAAAAACCCAATTTGAAAATCCTTTCGACCTTCATTCTTTTTCATGATGCGTTTTACCCCTTCTTCGCAGGCCTCCTGGGGTGATTTACCCTGCCGCATGAGTTCCACGATTAAAAAACTGCCTACGGTACGAACAACTTCTTCGCCTACCCCGGTTGCCGTTGCTCCACCTACTTCATTGTCAATGAATAGCCCGGCGCCAATGATGGGGGAGTCGCCAACCCTACCGGCCATCTTATACGCCATGCCACTGGTAGTACATGCCCCGGCAAGGTCACCTTTTTCATCAATGGCCAGCATACCTATGGTATCGTGATTTTCGATGTTTATGGGCGTTTCGTATTTTGAAGTTTTCAACCATTCCTGGTATTGTGCTTTAGTGCTCTCGGTAAGTAAATCTTCTTTTTCAAAACCTTGCGCATAGGCAAATTGTTCCGCACCCTTTCCGGCTAAAATGATATGTGGGGTTTCTTCCATTACCTTTCGCGCGACGGAGATCGGATGTGCTATATTTTGTAAGTAGACCACAGCACCACAATTGCTATCCTTGTCCATGATACAGGCATCCAAAGTGACATTGCCATCGCGGTCAGGTCTACCTCCCTTGCCAACGGTTTCATTATTGACGTCAGCCTCTTCAATTCGAACACCCTGCTCCACAGCATCCAAAGCACTACCCCCGGTGTTCAAGACTTCCCATGCTTTGGCCGAAGCATTTTTAAAATCCCAGGTACACACCACAATGGGTTTGTTGGGTACAATTATTTTTCCGTCTACGTCGGATTTTGCGTCATTTTTACAGGAGCCGAGTAGGGGGGCTGAAACCATTCCGGCAGCGGTAAGGCCCGAATTTTTTAAGAATTTACGTCGTTGCATTTTTTAGTTGAATTGAACAACCGTCATTTCGAGCTTTTTGATCGTACATCAAAAAGTATCGAGAAAAAGGTGGTGATGTATAAACCACTAGTTCTCGATACCACCTGACCTATTTGTAAGGTCACTCGAACTGACGTAGTTTAGTGTTTAAAGATACCCAAATGCTTGTAGAAGTTTGTGCCAATAGTTTGCAATCCGCCCTTAATGCTGAAGA
>JANQHL010000205.1 GCA_028277085.1 Flavobacteriaceae bacterium | reverse complement strand
TAGTGGAGAATACCGGATTCGAACCGGTGGCCTCTTGCATGCCATGCAAGCGCTCTAGCCAACTGAGCTAATCCCCCTTTGGATGGGCAAAGGAAATACATTTTGAACAAGTTTCAAAATGACCCTGGTTTATCAATCTTTCTTTACACTCAATACCAAAACCGGGATGGGAGCGTAGAATTCAGACTTCAAAATGGTATTCTTCTCCCATAGCTTCTTGAAAAAGCCGCGTTTTCTTCGGAATACACAAAGCAAGTCGGGGTGTTTGTTCTGAAAATGTTCCAAAACTCCCAGGTAAGTAGTTTGGTTTTCGGTAATTGTAAGGTTCTCACTAAGATCCAAAAGTGCCGTATTCACCTGCAAGTCATCTTCTGAATACCCAGGTGTTTTTACCAACAACAAGTTAACAGCAGAACTATATTTGTTTATGATTTGCACCAAGGGGTGTAACACCTTACTGCGTTTTAAAATTCCTGATTTAAAAGCGACTAAAACACTGTTAATCGATTTGTAAGTGGTAGCCTTGGGAACGATTAAAGTAGGGATGTCCGTTTGCTTTATAATTCTTCCCGAAGTATTGCCCAGATAGAACTCTTCATTGACATCATTACTCCTGGGAGAGATAATGATCAAATCTATCCCGAGTTCTTTCTCGATCTCTTCAAGTCCATCAATAATATCACCGTTATAGGTAGCAATTTTCACGTCAACACCCTTAGTATCCACCTTGGAAATTATCTCTTTAATACTTTCCCTACTGGAAGATGCTACTTTTTTCTCAACATTAGCAAGGCTCCCGGCACTTGAAGTAACTGCAAATACATCCATGACAAACACCTTAGCACCGAATTCTGCAGCAAAGTTAAGAGCATAAGCCAGTGTTTCTTGACAAACCGGAGAGTTTCCTACAGGAACCAGTATGTTATTCATAGTTTGGTTGTTATGATTAAAGCCTAAATTTACAATTTAATCAAACGCTTTCCATGATTAGACCGGCAAAGATGCCAGATGTGGACAAAATTCTTGCAACGACAAAGGCCTGTGCAAAACATATGAGCAGTATGGGAATTTTTCAATGGAATGAACATTATCCCTCCAGGGCAGCTTTTGAAAATGATGTGCTGCGCAAAGAACTCTATGTGGTCCCAAAAGATGACGCCGTAATTGCGGGTGTTGCTATAACTACGCATATGGATAGGGAATATATTCCTGTCCGGTGGCTATCAGAAACAGGAGCCAATCTCTATATTCATAGACTTTTTGTTCATCCGGAATTTCAAGGAAAAGGCATTGCGCAACAGCTGATGGATTTTGCCGAAGCTTTCGCTCGGAAAAACAGTTTTATCTCTGTACGACTGGACACCTTCTCCAAAAATAAGCGCAACCAGAGATTCTACGAGACCCGGGGCTATCAAAAGTTAGGAGATATCTTTCTTCCAAAACAAAGTGAACACCCCTTTCATTGTTATGAACTTGTGTTTTAGCGGTCCATGATCAGTAAAATCACAGTTAACTTCAAGAACATTAATAGATTGGCTATTCCGGCAACCCTCTCCGGAATTGCGGAACCTTTATTATCCATAACAGATACGGCCATTGTTGGGAATATCCCCGTAAACGGCGTGGCTTCCCTGGCGGCGGCCGGAATTGTTGGCTCCTTTTTGTCCATGCTCATTTGGGTATTGGGTCAAACGCGCAGTGCAATTTCCTCCATCATTTCCCAATACTTAGGCGCCAACAAATTGGACGAAGTCAACAATCTACCAGCCCAGGCAATTTTCCTAAATATAGCCCTTAGTCTCCTAGTGTTATTGGGCACTATTTTTATTGTAGAAGATATTTTTCGGCTTTTTGAAGCCTCCGGACAAATCCTGGAATACTGTGTCTCCTACTATTCCATACGGGTGTGGGGCTTTCCGCTCACGCTATTTACTTTCGCCCTTTTTGGGATTTTCCGAGGACTGCAAAACACCTTTTATCCGATGCTTGTAGCTATAATTGGGGCAGGTCTTAATATAGTACTGGATTTCATCCTGGTATATGGCATTGATGGACTTATCCCGGCATTGTATCTTGAGGGGGCTGCCTGGGCCAGTTTGATTTCCCAAATGGTCATGGCCATCATGGCTTTCTTTCTTTTACGTGCTAAAACCGATATCAGTCTTAGGCTACAGTTTCCTATCAACAAGGAATTAAAAAGCCTGGTGTACATGAGTTTTAACCTTTTTATACGAACACTGGCCCTCAATACCGCTCTATTGCTCGCTGTTAGAGAAGCTACTGCATTGGGGACTCGATTTATTGGAGCTCACACCATTGCTGTAAACATTTGGCTTTTCACTGCATTTTTTATCGATGGTTATTCCGCCGCAGGAAACAGTATGGGCGGGCGGCTGTTTGGGGCAAAAGAGTATAATGGCCTGTGGTCCCTGGCTAAGAAAATCAATACCTATGGCTTTATCGTTAGCCTGTTTTTACTGCTTTTAGGCCTTGTGTTTTATCAATCTGTTGGCGGTATATTTTCTAAAGACAGTTCGGTGCTGACTACCTTTAATTCCATTTTCTATATCGTATTGCTGGGACTTCCTATAAATGCAATAGCTTTCCTTTTTGATGGCATGTTCAAAGGAATGGGGAAGATGAAACTGCTGCGAAACGTTTTGCTGGGGGCTACTTTTTTAGGTTTTGTTCCCACCCTCTATTTGGGGTTATATTTTGATTTGGGTATTCATGCGATCTGGATGGCATTCACCGTCTGGATGTTGATGCGAAGTTTCCCCTTGGTTTGGAAATTCCGTACTACTTTTAAACCATTGTTACAAAAGCCTTAATTTAGACAACGATAGTAGCACAGTTCTTCAATACCTATCATGACAACAACCCGACAAGAAGGAAGCCTTTATACCAAAATAGAAAACAGCATTGCTTTTGTTGAATTTGGACATCCCGCAAGCAATTCTTTCGTTTCCGCTTTGTTGGAACGATTAACCAAAGCACTGGAAGATCTCGCTACGAACCATGAGGTTTCGATAGTTGTATTAAAGTCGGAAGGAGAACGTGCTTTTTGTGCGGGTGCTTCCTTTGATGAGTTAGTGGCAATTTCCAATCTGGAGCAGGGAAAACATTTCTTTAGCGGTTTTGCCAATGTCATCAACGCGATGCGGAAATGCCCAAAGCCCATTCTTGGTCGTGTACAAGGAAAAACCGTTGGAGGCGGTGTGGGTTTGGCTTCGGCCTGTGACTATGTTCATGCCACGGTAGATGCGGCCATAAAGCTTTCGGAGATCTCCGTTGGTATTGGTCCCTTTGTAATTGCTCCTGCGGTCGAACGAAAAATAGGTAAAGCTGCGCTCGCCGAACTCTCACTCTATCCCAGCGAATGGAAAAATGCCTATTGGGCCAGAGAAAAAGGGTTGTATGCCAAAGTGCACGATTCGATAGCGGATATGGATAAAGAACTCGATATCCACCTTCAAAAACTGTCTGCCTATAATCCCGAAGCTTTGTCTCAAATGAAAAAAGTGCTTTGGGAAGGTACGGAGCATTGGGATGAACTCCTCCCCGAGAGAGCTGCTATGAGCGGTGAACTGGCATTATCTGGCGCTACAAAAAGTGCCCTCCAAAAATTCAAAAAATAGATGGATCTCCTTGAGCTCTTAAATAGTGATATTGTCTTACCAGCCGTTATGGTTCTGGTGATAGCAGTTTACGCCATAACCCGAGTACGAAACCGAAAAAAGTATAAACGCGACTAACCACCATGTCCACGAAAAATTACTGTTATCTACTAGTCCTGATGGTTTGTATTGCAACCTATTCGTGCCAGAACGTGCAAAAAAATGAAGCGGAAAATGCCCCCGATCCTCAAAAAACTGCTGACAGCACCTTACCCCCGCTTGAATCCTCTTTGAAAGTGGCGGTCATTGGTTTGGTTCACACCCATGTACATTGGATTTTAGGACGTGATGCCCTGGGGGATATTGAAATTGTGGGTATTGTGGAACCCAATAGGGAATTGGCACAACAATACAGCGACCAACACGGCTATTCCATGGATATTGTTTTTGATTCCATGGAAGAACTCTATGCCAATGTACAACCAGAAGCTGTTACCGCCTTCAATACCATTTACGGGCATCTTGAGGTAGTGGAATTCTTTGCTCCCAAAGGGGTCCATATCATGGTAGAAAAACCCCTCGCCGTTAACTGGGAACACGCCCAAAAAATGGCAGCCTTAGCCAAAAAACACGGTGTTCATCTGTTAACCAATTATGAGACCTCCTGGTACGGTTCGCATCACTACGCTTTTGAAAAAGTCGTCCGGAAAGATACCATAGGGACTATTCAACGAATGGTCTTTCATCACGGTCATCCCGGACCGATTGAAATTGGTTGTAATAAAGAGTTTTTGGAATGGCTTACCGATCCCATTTTAAACGGCGGTGGAGCACTAACAGATTTTGGTTGTTACGGCGCCAACCTGGCCACCTGGTTTTTGCAGGGGGAGCATCCAGAAAAAGTGACCTGTATAACGCGACAGTATAAGCCGGAAAAGTATCCAAATGTTGACGACGATGCCACCTTTGTTCTTGATTATAAAAACACCCAGGTCATTATACAGGCATCATGGAATTGGTCTCACAATCGCAAGGATATGGAAGTCTACGGAAAAACAGGATATGTGATATGCGCAAACGGCACCGATGTGGACATTTTGGAAGATGAGGAAAAAGAGGCTGTTTCCATAGTGGCTCCATCCTTACTGGAAGGTGTTCACGATCCTTTCGCCTATTTGGCCAGGGTGGTAAAAAGCGATTATCCCGTTGCCCCCTTTGACGTATCCGCTATCGAAAATAACATGCTGGTCATGCAAATCTTAGAAGCTGCCAAAGCCTCCGCAGAAAGTGGCAAAACGATCCTATGGGATTCGTTTTTTGATGCCGACAAACCTTAAGTTCGTAATTTTAACGCCTGAATGAAGCGTATTATACTACCCAAAGCAAAGAAAGTATACTTTGCCAGCGATAACCATTTGGGCGCCCCTACTGCTAAAGATAGCCTTCCCCGGGAGAAAAAATTTGTGGCCTGGCTGGATACTGTTAAAGAAGATGCAGGAGCCATTTTTCTTATGGGGGATCTGTTTGATTTTTGGTTTGAGTACAAAAGGGTAGTGCCAAAGGGATTTACAAGGACCTTAGGGAAACTGGCAGAGTTAACCGATGCAGGTATCCCGGTAACCTATTTTGTAGGGAATCACGATCTCTGGATGAACGGCTATTTTGAAGAAGAGCTAAATATCCCTGTTTATCATAAACCACAGCAATTCACGATTAATGATACTGCTTTTTTCATCGGACATGGTGACGGCCTTGGACCAGAAGACAAAGGCTTTAAGCGGATGAAGAAGGTCTTTACCAATCCTTTAGCCCAATGGCTATTTCGTTGGTTACATCCCGATCTAGGTGTTCGGTTGGCACAACACCTCTCTATTAACAATAAAATTATTTCCGGCGAAGCAGATGCACAGTTTCTTGGGGAAGACAAAGAATGGTTAGTACAATACTGTAAACGAAAATTGCAAAGTAGGCATTATGACTATTTCGTATTTGGTCACCGCCATCTTCCGTTGGAAATTGCGCTGAATGAAAAATCAACGTATATCAACCTTGGGGATTGGATCAACTACTACACCTATGCCGTTTTTGAAGGAGAAACGCTCAAATTGAAGGAGTACAGGTCTTAGCGGTCTGGCTAGAATTATCATCTTATCATCAACGAAAAACCCTGGCACCAGAAGCACCAGGGTTTTCCGCTAAAGATTGATTGGGTTGTTTATTGAATCGCCGCTTGTGCTGCAGCCAATCTTGCAATCGGCACACGGTAGGGTGAGCAACTTACATAGTCTAATCCATTATCATGGCAAAAGACTACAGAAGAAGGCTCCCCACCATGTTCCCCACAAAGTCCAATTTTTAGTTTAGCCTTGGCGCCGCGTCCTCTTTTGGCTCCTAAGGTCACCAACTGCCCAACACCTTCCTGGTCCAAAACCTCAAAAGGATCGTCTTTTAGGAGTCCTTTTTCAAGATAAATGGGTAAAAATTTACCGGCATCATCTCGGGAAAATCCTAACGTCATTTGGGTAAGGTCATTGGTCCCAAAAGAGAAGAAGTCCGCTCGCTCCGCAATGGTATCTGCAATCAAAGCAGAACGGGGCGTTTCAATCATGGTGCCAATGGTATAGTCAACCAAATCGCCATATTCTTTGAAAACGGTCTCTGCGGTAGTTCGAATAACAGCTTCCTGGCTTTCAAACTCCTCAAAAGAGCCTATCAATGGAATCATAATTTCCGGATTCACCGAG
>JANQHL010000195.1 GCA_028277085.1 Flavobacteriaceae bacterium | reverse complement strand
TTTGGGCTTTAACACCGGACTTCGTTTTGTACTCTTCAACGTTCATCAGGTTATTATTGGGAATTGTCTCGCACCTCAGTACTTTGAGTGTAATTATTGCCGAAGGGCCCAAAATCTCACCTATTGATGCTGCCGTTGTACGATCAATATGTCCGGAAAGGCTAAGCTTATGTTCAGCAAGAAGTGCGTTGAAATTTTCCCGATCAATAACATCAACTCCATTACTTACAAAATCACTGATTACCGGGTTCAATACCTGTTGTGCACATTCACCCGAAGTTGTGTTAAAAGTGACTTTATCTACTTTTATTCCAAGGCCGGGTGGATGCTCCAGGTCCAGTGTAATGTATGGATTGAGTAAGTTCTGGGCATTCATGGAAACTCCAAGCAAGATGCTCAGGACGATTATAAAACCTGTTTTCATAGATCACTGCTTTTTCTAAAACTGATAGGCTACTCCTATTTGCCCGAATGGGCCACCAACTTCAAGAATTGGAGATACAATCCGGCGACCATCCATTTCCAGATAAACATTATTGGCTGTGATGGATTCTGTTGCTCTGGCTGCTTCGTCATAGATATCCCTGCCTGTAAAAACCAAACTTGGGGTACCTTCTGTAATTACGGCCTGATACCCCCCTCCGAATCTTATCTCTATTCCGCTAACTCCCACCGGAACAGCAAATTCCAACTGCGGACTGAGTGCAAAGAATCTATTCGACACCCTTACTCCGACGGATTCACTATAAAACCGGGTTCGGTTTACTTCTATATAAAGATCATTTTGGTAGAGGTCTCCCAACTTCAACCCGGCATTCCCTACAGAAAACATTAAAAGCGGTCTGAATCGGAATTTTGGCCCACGAACATTATACCCCATTCCAAAATCGCCGGCAAAACCAAAGCCTTGGTTAAAAAAGAAATCGAACAGTACTTTAAAATAAATGTGAGCCGGCACTTCGTATTCTGCACCCACTTTTATACTGGCTGCCATTACGGTTTCTTTAAGATCAATGTCTGCTGTCATGTTATCCCGGGAAGGAGATTCGTCAACATAGGCAAAGAAAATATTGGAAGAAGAAAGCTTCATCGGGCGAACACCTATTGTACCAAATATTCTCCAGCCTTCCGTCTGCATGGACGCTTCTTGTCCATTGGCCGAAGTGAAAAAGATACCTAGAATCAGCAGAACTAAAACAACTTGATTCATTTTTATATTCTTTAATTAAAAATTTAGCGCACTGCTATTTTTCCTATTGATAACAAGAAGAATCCCTAATCAAGCGCTATGAGGAAAGTTTCCAACGCCCGGTAATTCTGTTGTCAAAACTAGAACCCCTTGTAAATGATTTGAAAGACAAAAAAGGACAACATTTAACTAGTTTTATTAATTTAAAGCTTGTTTGAATTTTTATAAACTGCTGATTACAAACATCTTAAAACGAAATAAATTGGGAGAAAAATTAATTTTAGCACTTAAAACTCTTAAAGCCAGCCAGGTAGAAAGTCTCGAAAAATATATAGCGTCTCCATACTTTGGTCACCAAGAAAGGCCAGCCATTTTACTGGAGTTTGTCCTTCAGCAATATCCAAATTTTAATACCACTCTTCAGCACGATTTTGCTAATGGATTCCATTTTAAATCCCTGCTGTTTCAAAAACCCACCCAGTTCATTGAAAGTAGCATATCAGTACATTTGAATACTGCTTTATCTATTGTAGAAGGTTTTATCATTCAGGAAACAAAGGATACAAACCCTGCAAACCATTACTTGCCACTACTTAGACATTACAAAAAACACCGACTTCAAAAAAACTTTAAAAGCATTAAAAAAAAGGCCCTTCAGGAAATTGAACACTACAAAGAGTACTCGGAGCGCTTGTATGGGAATTATCTGTTACAGATGATTGAGGAAGACGGTTATGATGCAAAAATTGACCGTAAAACCAATGAAAATCTGTGTTCAGCTGCGAGTCTTTTTGATGAGTATTATCTTATTGAACGTCTTAAACTGGCCTGTGAAATTCAAAACAGAAGGAACATTAAGGAGTTAGACGTGCACGGTACAATGGAATCCAGCCTGTTTCAACTTTTGGAGAAGGATAACCCTTTTTCTGCCGAAGTAAATCTATGGTTTAGGATATTACAGGTGTTGAAAGAACCCGGAGAAGAACATCTTTATATTAAACTAAAAGCAGAACTTAAGAAGCGAATAGAGGGGGGTAAAATTTACTTACCCGAAATGCTCAATATCCTTACCTATACTTTGAACTATTGCATAAAACGGGCCAACAGCGGTGCCTACAACTATTACGGAGAGTACTGGGAATGGATAAATATTCATCACAAAAAGAGCTGGTTCAATAAAGAATATCCGTTAACACCGGGCCGGTTTAAGAATGCAGTAATCGCCGGATTGGAATACAAACAAGAAGCAGGTGTCAATCAACTTTTGGAACAATACATACCACAGCTACCAAATTCCATGCAACCTGCTCTAAAAACTTACTTCGAGGCTTTAATAGATTTTTATGCGGAAAACTATGATACCTGTTATACTAAAGTGGCAGAGCTTAATGCAAGCAATAAGTCAATCGTAGATTATGATTCTTTTTTAAAGTACGGCGTAAAAAAGTTGTACCTGAAAGTATTGTATATGACTGACAACACCCGAGCGCTTACCGATGGCATAAGTGCATTAAAAAAATATATAAGTCGGGATAAAAAATTACCCGAAGAAAAAGAAAATGCCCTGAAAGACTTTCTTTCCTTCCTAACCAAGTTGTTACATGCCTGGAAGAACAAAGAGAAGTTGGAAAAAATTAATCAGGAAATTCAAAATCACCCATCTATTTTAGATCGCCGCTGGTTTGAAGAAATTATAAGCCGGCACTTATAAAACAAGTGCCGGCCCAAAAACTAAGGAATAATTACTCCGGTTCTGCCGGCATCATTGGCAGTGTATGCCCAAAAGACATACGTTCCGCTGCTTAAACCACTCAAATCATCCTCACACTCAGTACTTCCACAAGTGCTCTCATACTCAACAACGGCACCATCAAAAACCTTTACATGAGTAATAATCTCGTTGGAAATGGTTTTCATGGTTAACAAATCATCATCCCATACAAAATCAAAGGTAGCTTCTACCCCTTTTTCCACGCTGCTTGTCTGGTTGTCGCAGCTAACTGGGAATGTAACGGTTGTGGCCAAAAGCAGGCCTATAATAAAGTTCATAATTTTAAAGTTTGTTGCACACCATTGGCTCTACCAACCCCAATAAGGGCAGCATCCGGCCGTTAGGCATGCAGTTTCTAAAAATGTTGGTGGGGTTTTAAGGAAAGCCGGCCCCGGTATCGAGACCCACCGATTGCCCGCCACACGGTGCCAACTTCCCCAGACAGATGCGGACGAATATGTAGGTTGCCCTACAGGTAAATGGTTAATTGGGGGTTGATGTGAATAGTTTTGGGCTAGTTACTGCTGCTTGTCAGGGAGCAGTGTACATCCGTTTAACCTTCCGGTTCGGTTATCTGACAGTACGGACTTCCAACGTACCTTTCCGCGCAGACTATTCATTCAAACCGATATAAATCTACAGCATAAAAACGGGCCCGTTGTGGGGGAAACTCGACGGTCTTTACCGGCCAAAGGAGGTTGAATTTTATTTAAAAATTTGATTTTCAGTTATTTATAAGCATGCCAAATATTTGGTATGCTATTTGTTTTTCTACAGGTGAAACACATTCAACCTTCAATTACACAACATGACACACACTTCTACCCTTACGTACCGTCTTGTACGCAGCTTAAATGATCATGAAAAAAACCAGTTTGAAAAGTACCTTTCGGTTCTTGGGGCGCCTTCCCACAAAAACCTCATGGATGCCTGCCTGAAGCTGGAGGAATTTGATGACAACCTGGTTTGGAAGCACTCCAAAATAAAGTCTAAAAACCACTACCGAAAATCGAAAACCGAGCTTAAGGATTTGATTCTGGAGTTTTTACGTGCCAAGACATTGAAATCCCCCGGGGCACTTTGGCGTAGGCAAATGGATTATGCAGAAGCCCTAAAAAGTAGAGGAGAATCATTTTCTCTAACTGCCTATAAGCTACTCTCTCAACAAATTGATAAAACTCAGCTAAGTGGCTTTCGTCACTATACCCTGCTTACTGCCAGA
>JANQHL010000137.1 GCA_028277085.1 Flavobacteriaceae bacterium | reverse complement strand
ATTTTTGGTGTAAGGCCGGGACCAGTGTGGTTTGCCCGATAGCAGGTAAAGTGCATAGCTTTGCTAACAATGCGGACCACGGAAATTATGGTCCTACAGTTGTCCTCGAACATCAATATGGCACACCGAAGTTTTATACGCTCTATGGACATCTGTCCATGGAATCGCTGGAAAGTTTGTATCCCGGGAAACACTTTTCGCCTGGAGATCAATTGGGTACCCTGGGAACACCTGACATTAATGTGGGCTATGCCCCGCATCTACACTTTCAGCTTATTCGAGACCTCGGGACCTACAAGGGTGATTATCCCGGAGTTTGTGCCGAAGAAGATATCGAATACTGCAAAAACAACTGTCCGGATCCCAAACTTCTTTTAGGATTTGACTAAGCCCTTATCGATGAAATGCACCTCCTTTCGGTGTGTTGTTCATCGACTAAAAAACGGTTGTCGATGCTTTTTTACACTTTATCTGACTTTCGGTTTTTAATCGAAAAATTCCTGTTCCACAGCGAGTTAAATCGGGGCTAGGTGCATGCCGGAGATACCTTTACTACGTAAAAAGACCCCAAGTCATGAAAGCAATTTTAACCTATATCTTCATCATCTTCATCGGAACTTCCGCTATGGCTCAGGAAGAAGTAAAAGTAACTATAACTACCCAACCAGTAGTTTTGGATATTACCATTGAAAAATCAGAAGTTAAGGAGCAGAAAGTGGCGCGGTTGTACCTGTTCAAAAATTCCCGGGTTAAAAAAGCTTTAGCGTTTAAGACCAAACGCAATCGATCTAAAATGGCATAGGGAGAGTATCGTTTAATCTATTCCTGGTTGCTTTAGGGTGTAGTTTAATGCTTTCTTTTCCTCGTCTACTATTCTTTTTACGTCCCGTAAGAGTGCTTTCGCATCGTAAATGATACCATCCTTGACGGTGTATTTTACCCCTCCCACACGTACTACTTCATTATCTTCCGTTAACCGAATCGCCCCAGTTCCATATAACACCTTGAAATTTCTGAGTGGATTTTCTTCGACAATTACAAAGTCGGCCATTTTGCCGACGGTAACCGTACCCACTTCGTCTTCTATTCCTAACGCCTGAGCCCCATTTAGTGTGGCACTTTTAATGATTTCCAAAGGATGAAATCCTGCCTCCCGAAGTAATTCTAATTCCCGGATATACGCAAAGCCATATAGCTGATATATAAATCCAGAATCACTACCAGTGGTCACACGTCCCCCCCGATTCTTATATTCGTTAACAAAGGTCATCCAAAGTCGGTAGTTTTCCTTCCAGGCTACTTCTTGTTCCGTACCCCAATCGTGCCAATAGGAACCATGGCTTATCTTGCTAGGCATGTAAAAGGTCCATAGGGTGGGGAGGGTATAATCTTCATGCCATTCTGCACGTCTGGCACGCTGAAGGTCCCTGCTTGCTTCGTAGATATTAAAGGTAGGGTCTATGGTGAAGTCCAGCCCGATCAATTCGTCCATCACAGCATTCCAGTGCTCGGAGTAAGGAGCTGCCGCTTGCTTCCATAACTTGCCGGCTTCCTCAAAACGATGTTGCTCATTCTGATAATTGTAATCCAGGGGATAGTTCTGTACCGTTCTATCATCAAATAAAGCTTCTGGTAAGCCATACCAGTGTTCCATAGTGGTAAGTCCAGCACGAGCCGACTGTAGCACGTTCCAAAGGGCGACATCCATCTGGGCATGATGGCAAGCCGATCGTAATCCCAATTTTTTGTTTTCGTCCAATGCCGCAGCCATAATTTCCGGAGGAGCCCCAAAAAATTTGATACCGTCGGCACCTTTGGCCGCATTTTCCCGAACCCATTTCCTTGCCATTTCAGGTGTACTTATGGGGGGATTAGCACCCTGACCAAAACGGGTATAGGTAAACACTCTGGGGGCAACAATCTCGTTGTTTTGGCTCTTTTCCTTCAGATCCAGGGTCCAGTCTATTCCACGTCCACTTGGTTCCCTTATCGTTGTAATCCCATGCGCCATCCAAAGCTTAAAGACATAGTCGTAATCTGCCCCCTGAGACACCCCTCCGATATGACCGTGCATATCTATAAAGCCGGGTAACAAGTACATACCACTACAATCCAACTCTTTTCCTCCGGTTTGCAACTGCGGTCGTTTAGTAGGATCAATAGGCACACCGGGATAGCCTACCACCTGTACATCCATTATTTTGTTGTTTTCCACAACAATATCTATTGGGCCGCGTGGTGGTGCCCCATTTCCGTTAATCAGGGTTACCCCTCTAATAATTAGTTGGGGAAATGGGCCCTCACTAAGGCTTTCCTGGGCAACCCCTTGCATCCCCAGAAAACAAACTACTAGCAGGACTCCTCTTTTACTCATATATTTCCGGGATTTGGATTTTATCGCCTAAAAACAGCGAGTTCAAAAACAAGCGGTTGGTGCCGTACCACGACCCCCTAAAATTGGGGTTATTCGCGAATAAGATGACTCGACCGCTACCCACCTTACTTACTACCAGGGCTGCTGAGGGCTTTAAAAACTCTTCCAGATTTTTCTTGGTAATAAAGCCATCCACATGAGGATCACTGGAATAACTCGCTACAGTAGCATAGGGATTTTCACTGGGTTTAAGCCAAACTGTATTGTTTTTGTATATCGGAACCTGGGTGTCCCGATAGCCGAAGGCCAGGGGATGAGTAATGTCCAGATCCACATTAAAAATAGCACCGCCCACATTGTCCTTCCCTAAGTTTTCCCGGGCATCTCTATAGGGTTTTCTTTCCACTATCGCAGTGCTGTCCTTGTCTTCTTTGATCAATTTTTCCTTTACCAGTTTCTTTTCAATAGCCCACTTGGTAGCACTCCCAATAGTGATCAAGGTATTTCCCTGTGCTACCCAGTTTTTTACTTTCTCCAGTTGTTTTTCGCTGAAAGTATAGTTACCCGAAACCATTACCAAGGTATTGTACTTATCTAATTTGGCCCTACCAAAGTTGCGCATGGGAATTTTGGTTATTGGCATGCGTACACGGGTATCCAACAAATGCCATACTTCTCCCGCTTCATAAGAGCGTACCCCATCTCCAATAAGCAACATTGCCTTAGGAGCAGTAATCGGTTGTACATATCGGCTGCCCAGATCAATACCTTTGGTGTTATAGCCGGTTCGCACCGCATAAATCGGAACATCAAAGGTTTCTTGCGCTTTTTTAACCAGCTGGTACACTGTATCGGCATCTTTCTTTTGAAGGGAAACCGGAACCACTAAGGCACCATAATTAAAAGATTGCTCTCCTGCAGTTGTTTTTGCCGTAAAGGGCTTATAGGAGGCCGATACCACTATTTTTTCCTTTTGGAGGTAATGCAGTACGGCAGGGGCATTATAATCGTCATAATCTATAATATAGGCGTAGTCGGTTTTCTGCACGGGAGTGACCTTAACCAGATTATCCACCGACTGTACTTGTTCACCCAACTTTAAGCTGGAGGTTGGGGAATAATCGATATTGTAAAAATTGGCTACAGACCAGGCAGAGGCATCGTAATAGACACTATCACGATACTTTTCGTAGGTCTCAAAAAAGGACTGCACCATACGATATTGCGGCTGCCGTGTAGGCACGGTATATCCACCCGATGATTTGTAAACGTCAACTTTATGCAATAGCAGTTTATCAATGAAAGCCTTTGTTCGATTTTGGTCGTGCCCCTCCTTGAAGGTATACCCTTGAATCCTACTTTTCGCCGCGTTGCTTAACGCACTTTTGAAGAAGTCTTGTTGGTACTTGCGGAGGGTAACTTTATTTTCTACCGCAGCCTTTACAGTAGTCATGCCTGAAACGTACTGATTTCTGATCGTAAACGGAAAAGTGATTTCTCCGAATGCCGTTTTTTGCAGATGCCCTCTAGAGCTCGCTTGTTCAAACAATAAGGCCAATGCGCCCTGCAGGTCCGGATACGACGAACCATAGCCGGGATAAGTACCATCAAAAACTTCCTTAGTGAAATAGAAGGAACCGATGCTATCAAGCGCAGCAGCAAAGTAGTCTCCAAATAGATTGTTCAAGTCTACATAGTTCTCACGGGGCATTATAGGATCTAAGGAGGCATTATCCTTCATGGGTTCGAAGAAATAGCTGCTTTGGGTACCCATTTCATGAAAATCCGTAACCACATTGGGATACCATTCGTGATACCAGGTTAGTTTACTGCGACTTTCAGGATGTATGCCCAGGAGCCAGTCACGGTTTAAATCGAACCAATAGTGATTGGTACGCCCTCTCGGCCAATACTCATTGTGCTCCGCATCCTGAGGATCACTAACGAGGGGATTTCCTCGATACATATTCGCATATTGGGTATGTCTATCCCGTCCATCCGGATTTAGGACAGGATCAACAAATTGCACCGAATTGTTGAGATAATTCAAAATTTCCGGGTTATTTGACGCCACAAAGGTGTATGCCATTAATAAGGCGGATTCCGATGTAGATGGCTCATTGCCATGGACACTGTATCCCTGGTTTATAAAAATGGGGACCTCATCATAATTGGAAACGTTTTGCTCAGGATCTACAAAGGCCAAATGCTGTTGTTTGATGTTATCCAGGTTTTTTATGTTTTCAGGAGAACTTATGGTTAACATGACCAGTTTCCTACCCTCATGCGTTCTTCCGTATTCCATAATTGTGGCTCTATCCGATAGTTCCGCAAGACGAGTAAAATACGCCACGATAAGGTCATGTCGTGTATGGTACTCCCCGACGGGATAGCCCAAAAAAGCCTCCGGAGAGGGAATGTCGGCATTAAAGGGTTGGTATTTTTTAAAATAATAGTCCTGAGCGGATAGGGAATAGGCACAGAGTACCATGAGTATTAGTAGTCTTAGTGACATAGTGGTTGATTATAGCGTTCCTCTCTAAATATAAGGTAAACTCCCTAATCCACCGAATTGAATTCTTCGATAACTTCTTCAAAAGTGACCTGGTAATACGTACCCCGATCTGTGGCCGCACGCATGACGCTTCCACGAAGTTGCCGGGCCAGGTTATGGATGAGTTTTAGCCCCAACGATTTGGTGTTTTGAGGGCTTACTTCTTCCGGAAACCCAATCCCATCATCGCCTAAATACATTTCATAGGTATTTGTCCCTTTTTTTTCGAGTTGAATTTTTATCACGCCTTCTGTGTCGCCCGGTATCCCATATTTAAGCGCATTGGTGATGGTCTCGTTAATAATAAGTCCTAGTGGTATAACGGTATCTATGCTTAAGCTATGATCCCCTAGGTTGAGATCAGCCGTTATATTATTCGTGTTTCCTTTTACCGAACGGATGAGATACCCGCAAAGCTCTTCTACATATGGCTGCACTGCGATACTTGAGGAGTAGTCATCTCGTTTATACAGCATTTCGTGGACCATGGACATAGATACGACGCGATGTTGGCTGCCCTTAATGATACTTTCTATTTTCTCGTCGGCAACAGTTCTGGATTGCAGGCTCAATAAACTGGAAACAGTTTGAAGATTGTTTTTTACCCGATGATGCACCTCTTTGAGCAGGGTTTCCTTTTCTTCCAGTTTTTCTTCTAAAGCATTCACGGTTAAAGGATTATCCATGCTTTTTTGTGTTACAATAGCGTTGGTAATAAAAAGCCCGGAAAGTACAATTAGTACGATAGCGACACCCAATCCCAAACCCTGCCACCAAAAAACAATTCCAGCCGCCAACGCAAGGAAACAACCTATGGCATTAAGCAGGAGGATGGTCCGTTTGTTAAATGTATGCTGCGAATTTCCCTTGATCGGTGCCATCATGGATCGGCGGTTAGTTAGTATTAGTATGGTACGATCACCATAACATTGGCGATTTGGGGGTGCTAATTCAGGGTAAATCTAACCATGTTTTTGAACATAATCAAAAAAGGCAACCGGAATTCGGTTGCCTTTTCTTTTCGTATGGATGGGTCTTAGGCCTCATCTACCAAGACCCATTCCCCTTTACTTATCAAAGGTTCCGCTTGTTTGTACTTCACCGTCTTGCTCTGACCGGACATCACGTGTTTGATCGTCACACGTTCATTACGTCCAATTTTCGGTCGTTCGCGGACGATAGTTTCCGTTTTCTGGGGAACTTGCCTGGTTTGCCCTGCAGCGCGATTCTGCGCCGCCAATTCGTCGCTATTTGGAATTTCCTCCTTGGTGGTTTGCAACTTCTCCTTTGGACGCCGCACCGTACGGGCTTCGCGAATTTGAGGAGCATTCTCGGAAGGTAGTTCTCCCTTAAACAGGAAGGAAATTACCTCTTTGTTTACCTTGTCGATCATGCTCTTGAACAACTCAAAAGCCTCAAACTTATAGATGAGCAAGGGATCTTTTTGCTCGTGTACCGCAAGTTGAACGGATTGCTTTAGCTCGTCCATTTTGCGTAGATGCGTTTTCCAGGAGTCATCAATGATGGCGAGCGTAATGTTCTTTTCAAAATCATTAACCAGCTGTTTTCCATTACTTTCATAAGCATCTTTGAGATTAGTAACCACATTTAGCGTCTTTACACCATCAGTAAAAGGCACTACGATACGTTCAAACTTGTCCGACTGATTTTCGTAGACGTTTTTGATTACCGGAAAGGCCACTTCAGCGCTCCGTTGCACTTTTTCCTGGTAATGATCATAAGCTACTTTATAGACTTTTAACGCAATTTCCTGGAAATTGAGTTTTTTAAATTCTTCTTCTGTGATCGGTGAAGTAATGGAAAAGTACTTAATGAGCTCGAATTCAAAGTTTTTGAAGTCGTCAGCCATCTTGTTGGTTTCCGTAATCACTTCGCAGGTATCAAATACCATATTGGCGATGTCTACTTTTAACCGCTCACCCTGTATCGCATGGCGACGTCTTTTGTAGACCACCTCCCGTTGTGCATTCATCACATCGTCGTATTCCAACAGTCGTTTTCGGATCCCAAAGTTGTTTTCTTCAACCTTTTTCTGCGCGCGTTCAATGGATTTTGTCATCATGGAATGCTGGATAACCTCCCCTTCTTTCAATCCCATGCGGTCCATCATTTTTGCTACACGTTCCGATCCAAATAGTCGCATTAAATTGTCCTCTAAGGAAACATAGAACTGAGAACTTCCCACGTCACCCTGTCGTCCGGAGCGTCCCCTTAGCTGGCGATCGACCCTTCGGGAATCATGACGTTCGGTACCCACAATGGCCAATCCTCCCGCTTTTTTTACTGCTTCGGTAAGTTTGATATCTGTTCCTCGTCCCGCCATATTGGTCGCAATGGTTACTACCCCTGGATTCCCTGCCTCTGCAACAATATCCGCTTCTTTTTTATGGAGTTTTGCATTGAGTACATTATGTGGAATCTTTCGCACACTGAGTAGCTTGGAGAGCAACTCCGAAATCTCAACAGAGGTAGTTCCTATCAAAACCGGCCTTCCCGCTTTGGAGAGTGTGGTGACCTCTTCTATTATTGCGTTATATTTTTCCCGTTTGGTTTTATAGATCAAATCGTTGCGGTCATCGCGGGCTATGGGTCGGTTGGTCGGAATTTCAACCACATCTAGTTTGTAGATCTCCCAGAACTCTCCTGCTTCCGTAACCGCTGTACCAGTCATCCCTGCAAGTTTGTTGTACATTCTGAAATAGTTTTGCAGGGTAATGGTAGCAAAGGTTTGGGTCAAGGCTTCGATCTTTACGTTTTCCTTGGCTTCAATAGCTTGATGCAAACCATCCGAATAGCGGCGCCCATCCATAATTCGACCGGTTTGCTCATCAACGATCAGTACTTTGTTATCGATAACCACATATTCTACATCTTTTTCAAAAAGCGTGTACGCCTTTAACAACTGGGTAAGTGTATGGATACGTTCACTTTTTATCGCGAATTCCTTAAATAATGCTTCTTTAAGATCCGCTTCTTTTTCGATATCGAGTTCCTGACTTTCTATTTGCGCAATCTCCCCACCAATGTCCGGCATTACGAAAAAGTCCTTATCCTGCTCACCAGAGATATAATCCACACCTTTGTCGGTGAGTTCTATCTGGTTGTTCTTCTCGTCTATGGTAAAGAGCAGATCTTCATCTACCTTGGGCATTTCCCGGTTGTTGTCCTGCATGTAAAAGTTCTCGGTCTTCTGCAGCAGTTGTTTTACCCCCTCTTCACTTAAAAATTTTATCAGCGCTTTATTTTTAGGAAGCCCCCGGTACACACGCAGGAGCAAAAATCCTCCTTCTTTACTGTCCCCTTCTTTGATTAACTTTTTTGCTTCGGCTAAAACCCCTGTGAGATGTTGGCGCTGTTTTTGAACAATATCCGACACTTTGGGTTTTAATTCATTAAACTCATGCCTATCCCCCTCGGGAACAGGGCCAGAAATGATGAGAGGTGTTCGGGCATCATCAATCAGTACGGAGTCAACTTCATCCACAATAGCATAGTGGTGTGGTCGTTGCACGAGATCATTGGGCGTATGGGCCATGTTATCCCGCAGATAGTCAAAACCAAATTCATTGTTGGTACCGTAGGTGATATCGGCATTATATGCTTTTCTTCGCCCATCGGAGTTCGGCTGGTGTTTGTCTATGCAATCTACCGAAAGCTCGTGAAATTCAAACAAAGGTCCCATCCAGGTGCTGTCCCGTTTTGCGAGGTAATCGTTCACGGTTACCAGATGTGCCCCTTTTCCGGACAGCGCATTAAGATAGAGGGGAAGGGTGGCCACTAAGGTTTTTCCCTCACCGGTCTGCATTTCTGCAATTTTTCCCTGGTGTAACGCTATTCCTCCGATGAGTTGCACATCATAATGTACCATGTCCCAGGTAACTTCTTTTCCTGCAGCGTTCCAGGAGTTTTGCCATACTGCATTTTCCCCCTCCAGCACCACATAATCTGCAGTCCCTGAAAGTACACGATCAAATTCTGTAGCTTTTACCGTTAGGGTTTCGTTGTTAGCGAAGCGCTTTGCGGTTTCTTTCATCACTGCGAACGCCTCGGGTAAAATCTCGTTCAGGGTGTCTTCGGAAATCTTGTAGGCCTCCTCATTGAGCGTATCAATTTCCGAATAGATCTCCTCATTGCGGTCGATATCCAAGGAGTTTTCTACCTCTTCTTTCAGGGCCACTATTTTTTCGTTGATGCTCGCGCATTTTTCCTGAATAAGGGCTTTGAAAGCCATGGTTTTTTGCCGGAGTTCATCATGAGACAGGCTTTCTAAAGCAGCTTCAAACGATTTGATCTTTTTTACCAGGGGCTGAAGCGCCTTTACATCTTTTTCTGATTTGTCTCCAACAAAAACCTTGATTACAGAATTTATAATGCTCATGAATATGTTTTGGTATTTTTTCGCAAAAGCCGTTCCAACAAAGGAAAGCGTATAAAAAAGCGGGTTGGGCTGTCAAAATTACATAAAAAAAGCCTCAAAATAGAGGCTTTCATATGTTGTTAACGTTCTGGCTGTTAGTATTCATCTTCATTCCAGAGGTAATCTTCCTCAGTCGGGTAATCAGGCCAGATCTCCTCGATGGATTCATAAATTTCCCCACCTTCTTCTTCCATAGATTGTAGGTTTTCTACCACTTCCAAAGGAGCTCCGGTCCGAATTGCGTAGTCAATCAATTCGTCTTTGGTAGCCGGCCAAGGCGCATCACTAAGATAAGAGGCCAATTCCAATGTCCAATACATAACTATGGTTTGATTTTAAAATTTTTGCAAAAATAATTTTTAAAGCCAATTGACCAAGTAAAAACTCTCATATTTCGAAATTATTTTGGACTTCCCAAATTATATTAGGTCCAATTGTAGTTTTATGGGTCTAATTACTCTGGTATCCACTTTACCTCTTTGGCTCCCAAATCTGCTGACAATTTCCGTGCCAGTACAAAAAGATAGTCTGAAAGGCGGTTAATATAGGCTAGAAGTGTATCCGGGACGGGATCATTTTCATGCAAATAGGAGATCATACGTTCGGCTCTACGACAAACCGTTCGAGCAATATGACAGTATGACACGGTTGTATGCCCTCCCGGAAGTACAAAATGTGTCATTGGGGGTAAGGCGGCATTCATGATATCTATTTCCTTTTCCAAAAGTTCAATATCTACGGCTTGAATCCGTTGTATTTTTAAACGGTTGTCCTTTTTGGGTTCGGTAGCCAAAATAGCCCCAACAGTAAATAACTTGTCTTGAATTGTGGCCAATGTTTTTTGGTGCTGCGGATCAATGCTTTGATCCCGAAGTAATCCCAACCAGGAATTTAGTTCATCTAAGGTGCCGTAGCTTTCTATACGGATATGGTGTTTTGGCACACGGGTTCCGGTAAAAAGCGATGTCGTTCCTTTATCGCCTGTTTTGGTATATATTTTCATCCTTAAACTGTAGTGAAGGGTTAGTTTTCCTTGTCATGTCTTCTTTTACCTTCCATAAATTTTCGGGACTTTCTTTTTCGTCGCCCCCGTTTGTTGGAAAACAAAACCACAAAATAGATGATCGCAAGTACCGCTAAAATAATATAAAGGGGATAATCCATCTGATGTTGTTTACCTAAAGTTAAATCTTTACAGCCTAATGTAAAAATGCTGCTTTACTTGTTCTTTTCGTATAAAGAGTAAACCACAGCAAAAAAGATCTATACTCACTGTTATCTTGGGGTGCTTGATGAGGTTTTCCCATGTCTTGTAGCAACTCTGGCCCTTGTGAATGTTTGTAATAACAACTAGACTATCATTGTGCAGGGCAAAGCCTGAAAATGGAATACCCGGTTTGAGCTGTGTGATAGTTTCAAAATAAAGTAGGTCTATAGGGGATTTTCCCGACAGCATCGCATTATTTTCGGATTTCAGCAGCTGTAGTAGTGCTGAATTACCTTCAATATGGAGTGTTTTGAACCCGAAGTAGGTCCAGCTCCCTAAAATAAGATCCGCTATTGTATCGCCTGTTTTTTTTGACTTCTGGTACAGGCATCGGGTAAGGTAATTGAAAACAAATGGGGAATGGACACCATGTGCATTGGTTGACTTTGCCAAAAAGGAGAGATATGAGGTGGTGGGATACAACAACGCCTTATATTATTTTTAATAAAAACAGGTAACGGATGATCAAAATCAACATCAAAGGGATACATAATGGAGAAAGCACTTGAATTCCGACTATCCAAAGGAGGAGTATGATTCCTATGCCACCAAGGGCCATCCAAAAGTAGCGGTTGAGCCATGGTATCGAATCGCCATTGCCAAAAAGGAAAAAAGCCACCACGGCATTAAAAGGGAGCAACCATAGAAAGTTAAAGTTATTGTGGGTAACCAGGTGATCTGTAGCTAACCAAAGTAAAAGAATGCTTAAGCCCGCAAGCCCGGAGATCAGGAAGAGCATAAAATCTAACCAACGATGCCGTGTCCCGTGTCTTTTATCCAGGTAGGTGATTATTATCACATACAGTAGCAGCAGGGAAAACCAGAACAGCGGAGAAGTCATAAACGTGCCATGGTAGGAAGGTTCCGGGTAGTCCAGTATCGTTCTTTCACGCTTTACCAACGGCTTCCCATTTTTTGTCGTATTATTCAATTGGTACATAGCATAATACGGAGAAAACATTTGCTCCGGCACCTTGGTGTTTCTGTCAGTAACCCCACCAAAGGCCAGTTCAATCCCAAAGGCTCCCCAGGAATTCGTGGGTAAAAACTCTCTTACCATTTGGCGGAAGGTTTGCTGTTCTTGCAGGTGGTTGCCGCTAAATTTAACATCATCACCAAATTGCCCTTTAAGCACTTCGGCAACTATATTGGAGCAATTATTGAATAACGGATCATACAGATAGTCCCGATTTTCAGGACGATAATTGTTTTCGAAAAACTGAAATAGATGATTGGCCTCGGCCGCAGATAAATCCAATATTTGTTCCCGTACCCATCGTTTTTCATCTTCGTATTCAAATAAAAAACGTACAAAACTGCTTCTGCTTAAGGAGTAAATCAGTTTTCCTTTAGCAAAATTGAGATAGAAATTTGGTCGATCAAAGTCAAAAGTGCCGTAGTTGTATACGATATCCAAACCCAGTACGGAGTCCTGAACTCGGAAAGCTGTATGGCCGAATGCAGAATACAATTCATCCCCTGCGCCACAGGTCATTATGCTAATCTGCGCCTGGTCTGATAGCTGAGGTATGCTTTGTGCGCTTAGTGCAAAGACCGAAAAGCATGAAAGCAGTACGTAGATGGTTTTCCTCATAATTGTCGAGCGCAAATATCTGCAATATTGTATTTGCTCCGCGATAGATAAAAAAGAAAACTTAAATTTTAGCGTATTTTTATCAAAAGCCAGAAGAATGAAACAACACCTTCCGAATTTGATTACACTACTCAACTTGTTTTTCGGTTGTGTTGCTGTCATTTTTGCGGTAATGAACCGGTTAGAAATTGCAGCAATTTTCGTATTTCTGGGGATAGTTTGCGATTTTTTGGACGGTTTGGTTGCCCGGGCGTTAAAAGTAGCTTCGCCTGTGGGGGTTCAGTTGGATTCCCTTGCGGATATGGTTACCAGTGGGGTTGTTCCGGGGATAGTGATGTTTCAGTTGTTGAACATGGCGGAAAAGGGGGGGTGGAATCTGGATTTGTTTGGCATACATACTGACCTAAGTCTATTGCCTTTCTCAGGATTCTTAATTACCCTGGCATCTGCATACCGATTGGCGAAATTCAATTTGGACGAGAACCAGGTGTATTCCTTTAAGGGCCTACCCACTCCGGCCAATGCCTTGTTCATCCTTTCTTTCCCTTTAATACTACTTTATCAAAATAATGAATCCCTCAATACCATCATTTTGAATGAGTGGTTCCTCATTGCGGTAACGCTTTTAAGTGTATTCCTTTTGAATTCAAAAATAACATTGTTTGCATTGAAATTTGAAAACTGGAGCTTTAAGGATAACGCCGTGAAATATTTGTTCCTGATCGGGAGTCTTGTATTGTTACTTACTTTGAAGTTTTTGGCTATTCCGGTAATTATTGTTTTTTACATTTTTAGTGCGCTAATCAATAAGATCACCTAAACCTAAAACACAGCGTTTTCCTCGTAGTTATAAGAAAACAAGCAAACGATTGCTACCTCTTCCGCTTGTTGTTATAACGTTTAAATTAATCATTTCGAACGAACTTTTCATAAAAACAGATGCCAACGGAAAAGTAGAGATAATTTTTTACTCACAGTATTTTGGCATTCGGCGACCTTCCATATGGTAGAAAGTGAAGCGGAGGGATTGGATTGCGAGTTCAATTGGGCCACTTTGACCTTAGCGGTGAGGTAGTTGCAGAAAATATTCGGCAATTAACGTTTTTTTAGATTTTTTTTTTCGAGGCTTTGTTTATATTAAAACAATAATCTAAAGGTCAATTGCTATGAAAAGAAAACTCCATTTACCTTCCACGATTTTGTTTGGATTCTTTGTTTTGATGTGCTCTGCACCTGTACTGGGGCAAGCTCCTGATCCGGAAGTTTCCCATGAAGCCTACAATAAACTACCCCGGGAATCCTTGTATATGCACTTGAATAAAAGCTCGTATGTAGAAGGGGATGAGATTTGGTTTTCAGGGTATGTGTACAATCGGCAAACCGGAAGTCCTTTCACGAAGACAACAAACATTCACGTTGGGGTTTATGATAGTGCCGGAAACCTCAAGAGGAATTCTCTCCGTCTTGCACGAGATGGCTATTTTAAGGGCAACATATTGGTAGACAGCACTTTTACCGTAGGAAATTATTACCTAAGGGCTACTACCAAATGGATGAAGAATTTTAAGGAGGACGATTCTTATGTACAGAAGATAACTGTGGTGGATCCCTCGGTAGCAGCTCCCCGGAATTCGGAGGTAACCGTTGATTATGACGTACAGTTTCTTCCGGAAGGCGGCAATTTAATCGCAGGTATTTACAACAATGTCGGTATAAAAGTGCTGAATGATAAGGGGTATGGAGTAAAGGTAACTGATGTTGAGGTCTTTGATTCAAACAACAATCAGATTACTCATTTTGACACCTCGGCCATGGGTATGGCAAAGTTTGAACTTCGCCCCGAATTAGGGGTAAATTACAGCGCCAAGATTCGATTTCCCGAAGGCGGAGAACGATGGTATGATCTTCCTATAGCATCTCCTAAAGGCATTAACATCCGATTAAATCTAAATCCGCATCAGGGAAAAATAGGGGTGGAATTTGCAATGAATACACAAACGTATTATGATGTAGGCAGAGAATCGTTTTATTTTCTATTGCACAGAGAGCGAGACCGAAAGCGAATTCCGGTAGTTTTTGATCCTGAAAAGTTTTCGGCTTCTTTTTTCTTGAAAGAAGAGGAACTACATCCCGGAGTCAACACCATAACCTTATTCAATGAGACGAATCACCCTGTTTTGGAGCGACTATTTTTTGTAAGTGATGGTGTAAAACGTACTGAGCCTGGAGTACAATTAGTAGCACGGGAAAAGAATTCTCTGGCAGTAGGCTTCACTTCCGCTGTAGAGGGCATGAAATTAAGTGTTTCGGTACTTCCTTCCGGAACAATGGCGTACAACCATCAAGACAACATTCTGAGCAACTTTTACCTTAAACCCTATGTACGCGGTTTTGTGGAAAACCCGAGATATTATTTTATGGAGCAAAGCAAGAAGAAGGAGTACGAATTGGACTTGCTATTGTTGACCCAGGGCTGGAGCCGGTATCGTTGGCAGGATATTCAACAAGGGGCTCCCAAACAGTTGCACCCCTTTGAGGACGGGATAGTGTTACGTGGTAGTATTAATGGACTGAACCCGAAGTTTAACGGGCAACTGTTGCTACACAACTCCAAATATCATGGAAAGCAACTGCTACCCATCACAGCAGAGGAGAATGATTTTTTGGTGACTTCCTTCTTCCCGGAAAATGGAGAGCGCCTCTATTTTTCCCTTCTGGATGAAAAGGGTAGGGCCAGTAAACCCGGGATGTATTCTACATTATGGAATAGACCCCTGAATGATAAATTGACGACTTTTTGGGACGATTACACGAGAAGAAAGACAATGTACGAAAAAGTTAGTGGGACAGAAGCGGTGGAGGGATTTATACGAGATAAAACAATTAAACTGCCAGAGGTGGTGGTAAGTGATGCTTTTGCAGATAGTCGTCCATCCCCCGAAAGCAATATCTTCGTTCCGATGTTTTTGAAAAATAAAATCACCTCCGTTACCCCGGAAATGGTTGAGCAAAACCTATTTTTTTCGGATTATCTCAGAGCTTTCGGATATGACGTCGTACAAAGTGCAGTGGGTACAGTGACCATACGATCAAGACGTGGGGGAGGAGTGAACCTTATTATTGACGATGTTCAGGTGACAACTTCCCAGCGGTTATACAGACTTCCTATGGGGCAGGTAGAAAGCTTTTGGATTGACCGGCTGTCCAGGTATATGGGCGCAAGAAGTGGAAACAATGAAACCATTTACATATGGACGGTCCGTGGAAAGGAAATATTGGCCAACGGCGAAAATCCCAAAAAGAAGGTACTGGAAAGAATTGTAGAAAACGGGTTTGAGAAACCCGACGCTTTCTACATCCCAAAATACACTACGTTTCAGAGCACAACCTTTGAACATTTGGGAGTGATCCATTGGGAACCGGAAGTAACCATTGCTCGAAACAGCATGGCGAGTTTCAACATGCTGGACACCGGAAAAGAGGAGGTAGTGCTTTTTGTAGAGGGAATGTCTAAAGACGGGCAGTTAGTTTCCTTTTCCAAAGTCTTAGCCATTGATCCCGAGCAATAGAAAAAGCACTATGCTCACGGTTGTATTCTAGAGGTTAGGCGGATTGCTCGGGCAGGGGATTATTTTCTAAAAAGGTAAGCCCTAGCGTTTTTTTGGAATACAATTTGTGGATAAAAGGTATTTTTAACAGAATCCGTAATCGGTGAATTGCTATGATAAAACGACTCCCTGCGTTGCTTTCTATTT
>JANQHL010000010.1 GCA_028277085.1 Flavobacteriaceae bacterium | reverse complement strand
TTGGTACCGTTCTTTGTGCCGGGTTTAATGTTCAGCTTCACCTTCCCATCGAGCGTGTCTACGAAAATGGCATCCCCCAAAACAGCTTTGGTAAGGGGTATTGAAATGGTCTTGTAAAGATGGGCCCCACCTCTTTTAAAGGGAGTATTGTTCACTATGGAAAATGTGATGTACAAGTCTCCTGAAGGGCCCCCTTGGATTCCGGGACCACCACGTCCTTTGATCTTTATGGTTTGCCCGTCTTCTACCCCCGCGGGAATAGTCAGGCGAATAGCTTTGTTGTTTACGGTGATCGTTCTTTTGTGTGTAGTGTACACATCCATTAGTGTGAGACGGAGTTCTGCGTTGTAATCCTGTCCTCTGAATTGTACCCGTTGCCTTTGACGACCAAATCCGGTGCTACCCCCAAACATCGCTTCAAAAAAGTCTGAAAAGTCTGCGGATTCCCCTGTAGAATAGGTATACCCTTCAAATCCTTGCTGCCTTCTTCCTGCCCTTCGCGCTTTTTCAAATGCTTCCGCATGCTGCCAATCCTTACCGTATTCATCGTATTTTTTTCTTTTTTCCGGATCGGATAATACCTCATTGGCTTCATTGATCTGTTTGAATTTTTTCTCAGCTTCAGTATCGTTGGGATTAAGATCCGGATGGTACTTTCTTGCCAGTTTTCGATACTGTTTTTTTATTTCGGAAGCGCTGGCTTTTTTGTCCAGCCCGAGAACGCTGTAATAATCTATGAATTCCATTTATTCCGTTCGATGATCAGTTATATCACAATTAAAATATTCAAAATCGCCATGTTTCAAATTCCATATCGCCCGCATTTTGGTCGGAATCATGATATCCCCCATGATACCGTAACGTTCCATTTCTCCGGTAAAATTTTCCAAAATGTCTCCTTTATGACGTTTGGACTCAAAGCGAGTAATCAGGCCTTCCTCACTAAAAAAGAAGGTTCCGGAGGTAGAAGTCCTTTCCACGGTAATGGTCGCTCTTACCGAGGTCTCATCAAGGGTTTCCCAGGATATCATTTTATTTAAGAAAGCTACGGGATATAACACCAGTTCTGCCAGGCATCGGTTTAATGCACTTTCATTGGTTTTATGGGATTTGTCAAGAGCTATCGTCCGTAATCCTATTAGGCTTAGGTGCATCTCACCTTTGCCCAATACACATTTGTCTTTGACCAGCATGGGGAACGCCCTGGCCGCCCATACAAATCCTATAGGTTGGGCAGCAATAAACTGTTTTGCTGTGAAGCTTATCCAGTTCCCTTCCTTTTTTTGTCGTATCCTACCTTTCTGTTTTATAATGGCATGACAGTCCTTGCATTTTCCGATGACCCCTACTTTTCGTAAATAGCCCTGCATGAGTGCCGGTAATTGCAAAAGATCTTCCTCCTTGATCACTATTTCAGTATTCCCGGAAAGATTGAATAAGGCATCTTTGTCTTTTTCTACCTGCGAGCTAAAAAGGAAATGGCCGTAGAATATTAATAAAGTGAAAATGACGACAAGTGAAACAATACTAATTGCGATCATCATTGAAAACAGAGATTAGAACAGCATATTTTTTTAAGTAAAATGGCACACCCAAAGTGTCATGTTAAGGCAATCAGGAGCTTCACATTTTAACCTTAAAACTAGCTTTATACCCATAGGAGTACAATGATAACGATCATAAAGAGTGCTCTGCAATACCGGAATTGTAAAGCTTAGCAATGTTCCGTTCGGAAGACTTTTCTCACTGAAAACGGTTAAAAAATCACTGCTAAAGGTAGGGTGTATCTTTTATTACCAAAACAAAAAATCCACCTTTAAGGTGGATTTTGTTCGGGATCATCCAACTTCCTGCATTTGCCGTACTTGTTTTAGCAATAGCTTTTTGGGTGTAAAGGGAATCATTTTCATCATCATCTTTTGTGATGTTGTTAAACCGGAAACCACATCCAACTTTCCTTTGAGCATTCCATCATAACCGGCTTCTGCGACGCTCCGGGCGGAAACGGTCTTTTCAAAAAGATTGGTTTTATCCATTCCGGATGTTTTGGCAAATCCTGTTTCGGTTGCCCCGGGCATTAGGGCGGTTACCGTGATGGATGTATCGTGTAACTCTTCCGCAATCGCGTTACTAAAGAAAGTAACATACGCTTTGGTAGCGAAATAGACGGCCTGCAAAGGACCGGGCATAAAGGAAGCAGTAGAAGAAACATTTAGGATCCTCCCTTGATTTCGCTTCACAAATTCCGGTAAAAAGAAACGGGTCAAGGCGGTTAGGGCAACAATATTCAGCTGTATCATCGTCAGGTCCTGTTCCCATTGTCGCTCATGGAACTTACCACGTCCACCAAATCCAGCGTTGTTAATTAAGTAATCCAGCTCAATTCCATTAGCCTTAACCTCATTGTAAATTTCTTTTGGGGCGTTAGGCTGGCTCAGGTCTTTGGTAATTACCTTTACCTGAGTAGAATGCTTGTTTTCCAACTCGGTTTTTAGTGCCTCCAGTTTATCTTTGCTTCTGGCCACCAGCACCATGTCACCACCACGCTCCGCGTGTATTCTTGCGATTTCTTTTCCAATTCCGCTTGAAGCTCCTGTAATCAATGCTACTTTTTTCATAATGTGTGAGTACTTACTTATTGTTTAATCAAAATTTTTTACAATTGATATTTATTTAAAAGAAAATCCCGTAAATGTAGTTGCGTATCCAAACCGTCCTTAATGATACCGCCCAAAATGCTTTCCAGAATATGCTGCAATAACTCGGCCTCCTTTTGAGGATTCACATATCCCAATTCTCCAAATGCCCATGTCAGCTTGTCCACAAAAGGTTGTGTTTTCGCTCTGCCGGAAATCTCCAGCTCCCATTTTAGTTTGAACTGCAATTTCCAAAAATGATACTCTTCCGCATCACCTTCAAACAGCAGGGTAATTGCTTTTACTAAAACCTCTTTTGGATTTTCTTCTAGAATAATTGGGGCATATAGCTCCGCCGCCTTATCGAAAGCCAGCTTTAGAATTGCGTCCAAAAGGCCTTGTTTACTCTCAAAATGCCGAAAAATAAGCCCTTCGGAAACACCCGCCCTGTTTGCAATTTTACTCGTGGATACCACATTGTACCCATCGTTAGCAAAAAGCTCCAGGGCTGCGTTAAGGATTTTCTCTTGTTTTATTGTCATTGAAGTGAGTAATCACTCATAAAAGTACCATTCTTTTTGAGATAGCAGGAATAGCTTGGCAATTTTAGGAATAGTTTAACCTACAAAAAGTGCTTAAACCACTTGGCAAGCTTCACAAATACCTTGTAGGGTGCATACCTAACAGGAAGTTCCATCCAGTTGCTTTTTCTGATGATTCCTTTTTTATGGGAAAAAAGTTCAAAGGAATGTTTGCCATGATACCCCCCGATACCGGAATTTCCTACACCACCAAAAGGTAAATTTTTGTTGGTAATCTGTATAACCGTATCGTTTATGGCGCCCCCGCCAAAGGAGAGGTTATTTATGATCCTTTTTTGAAATTTTCGGTCTTTTGAAAACACATAGAGCGCTAAAGGTTTTTCATAACCCAAGATGATCTCCTCAAGATCCTCCTCTACTTGATAACTTATTATGGGTAAAAGCGGGCCAAAGATCTCACCCTTCATTACTTCGCTATCCAGTGAAGGTTCATCTAACAAGGTGGGACTTATATACTTGTCCGATGCCTCGTGGTCACCACCAAAAAGGAGCTCTTGTCCTGCTAGCATCCCTACTAATCTGGTGAAATGGCTTTTTGTAGCAATTCTGGCAAAGTCCGGAGAAGCATCGATTTCCTTCCCATAAGACTTTTCAATACGTTTTACGATTTCGCCCACCAATTTTTCCTTCACACTTTGATGTACCAAGAGATAATCCGGGGCAATGCAGGTCTGTCCGGCATTCATGAATTTTCCCCACACTATGCGTTTTGCACTCAGAGAAATATTTGCAGTAGCATCTATAACACAAGGATTTTTTCCTCCCAATTCCAGGGTTACCGGGGTAAGTTGTTTTGCTGCATGCTGATAAATGATTTTTCCAACTCGTGTACTCCCGGTAAAAAAAATATAGTCCCACTTTTTGGCCAATAACTCCTGACTGGTTTCCACACCACCCTGGATGACCGTCACATGACCGGGATCAAAGACTTCGCCAACAATTTTTTCAATTAGGGTGGCGGTATGAAATGTAAATTCCGAAGGCTTCAGTACCACCGTGTTTCCCGCAGCCACTGCACCGACCAACGGACTAATACATAGTTGAAAAGGATAGTTCCATGGCGCAATGATGAGCACGCTGCCATAAGGCTCGTATTGTATCCAGTCCCGGGAAGGGAAATTACTCAAACTACCGTTCACCTTTTGTGGTTTACCCCACCATTCCAGATTCTTCAGAATGTAGTTTAGTTCGGCCAAAACAAATTGTGTCTCTGTGGCCAGGCTCTCAAACCTGGGCTTTTTAAAGTCGCGATAAAGCGCATCGCAAATCGCATCCTCATGCCTAAGTATAGCCGCTCTGAGCCCCTTTAATACTGAGATCCTGTGTGCTATTTTTTTGGACTGTCCACTTTTAAAATAGTCTTTAGATAGCATTACAGCATTACGGACGCTACTATTTTCCAGGGTTGTTTCCATAGGACACTTTTACTAAAGATACGGCATCCGATATAAACCAAAAGCGTTTTATTTTTAGGGGAAATACCAGTTTCATCAAAGTTTTAAGATTTGACCAAAAATGAGAAGTAGATTTAAGCCAATTCCTGTTTTTCTGATCCTAATATTGAGTATTGTGGGGTATGCTATCACGAATCCACTTCGGACAAAAAGGTTAACCAGGAAAGAAAAACGGTCAATTCCCTATGAAGGAAAAGAAGTTTTGATTTTCAGGTCAAATAAGTATGAACTTGATACTATCCGTATAAGGGAAATAACGGTACGCAAACATCCGCCACCGCTCAATGACATGTTTTGGGCTAGAAATAAAGAGATTTTACGTGTACATCAAGATGTTGATTGTAAAAATTGCGATGCGATCATAACGTATTCAGTTCAAAATTTCTCGGCAAAAACAAAGATCTCTTACCGTATAAGAATGAATGGAAAGGAGTACTACCATGGAACATATTTCAAGAAATTAGATAAAATGAAATTAAACACCATTACGATTGACGGAGCTGAACTAAATGACGTAGTGTTTATTGATCGAAATTTTGAGAAATACCATCCTGGGCATATTGACAGACTATATTGGAGCAGGTCAAAGGGGATTGTCCGCTTCGATGTTAACCCGGATTACTATTGGGAGTTAATAAATGAATGAACCGTTTGCGTATAAGGATACCATTGAGTGCGATGGTATTTCCTATTCGGAAATTCACAACCTTACGCTATATTTGGTATTTAGCGGGAAGCTACAATAGGAGCATCCCGCAACTAATGAAGGATAGATCGGTATGATTAATGATTTAAAGGATAGTTTTGGAGATTTTTTTGAACCCTCTCTCCTGGAAGAAATTACCCAGGTTGGGCATCTAAAGCAATTCAAGTCCGGGGATAAGATTATCGAAATCGGGCAGTACATCAAAGGAATGCCTTTGTTATTGTCCGGAGTGATCAAAATCTTGCGTGAAGATGAGGACGGCGATGAATTACTATTGTATTATTTGGAACGCGGGGATACTTGTAGTATGACTATGGCATGTTGTCTTGGGGATACCCGTAGTGAAATACGAGCTGTAGCCGAAACCGATGTGAACCTGGTCATGATCCCTATCCGAAAAATGGAGGAATGGACAGGAAAATACCGATCATGGCGAAATTTTGTTTTTGACAGTTATCACAACCGTTTAAATGAACTATTGGCCACGGTAGATAGTATTGCCTTTAAAAAAATGGATGAGCGCCTTGTGGAATATCTAAAAGAAAAAGCGCGCATCGGACAATCCAATATTGTGCAGAATACCCATCAGGAGATTGCATACGACTTGCATAGCGCACGGGTAGTGATTTCCCGACTATTGAAAAAATTGGAACAAATGGGTAAAATCTCCTTACACAGAAACCATATTGAGATCTTGGATTTATGAAGTTTGCAACTTAAGTCACCGCATTTCAATTAAATGCGAATTACCTTTGTGGCTATGCTAAGGAACTTTTTCCCGATACTCCAATGGCTTCCAGGCTATGAAAAAAAACATCTTAGCGGGGATATTGCTGCCGGGATTACCGTAGGGATTATGTTGATCCCCCAGGGTATGGCGTATGCCCTTATCGCCGGTCTTCCACCAGTATATGGCCTTTACGCTGCCCTGGCACCTAATCTGGTGTATGCCATTTTGGGTTCCAGTAGAAAGTTAGCAGTAGGGCCTGTGGCCTTGGATTCTCTAATTCTGGCCTCAGGACTGGCCGTAATGCAATTGACTTCGGTGGAGGCTTACATAGGAATGGCGCTTTTTATGGCCTTGTTGGTGGGTATCCTACAACTCACCATGGGATTCTTAAAAATGGGTTTTTTGGCTAATTTCTTATCACGCCCGGTAGTAAGTGGGTTCACTTCGGCAGCAGCTTTGGTTATTGCTATAAGCCAGCTGAAATACTTACTAGGTCTAAATTTTGAAGCAACGGGGACCTTATCTACCGTAAAAACGCTTTGGGAGAATATCAGCACTACCAACTTTTTGGAGCTCTCCATTGGAGGGGTCGCGATACTTATAATTCTCCTGCTCAAACGAATTCATAAGAAGCTTCCCGCAGCAATGGTGGTTGTAATTTTGGGGATCATTGGAGTATATTTTTTCTCCAATCAAAATACCGATGTAGCCTTAATTGGCCACATTCCCAAAGGCTTACCTGCTTTTACCCTCCATACCTTTCATGCCACGCAATGGGGGATGGCCTTTCCAACGGCCCTGGTACTTGCCTTTGTTGCTTTTGCCGAAGCAATGACCATGGCAAAAGCCGTTGAAGAGAAAAGTAATGAATACCATACAGACGCCAATCAGGAATTACGGGCATTGGGATTGGCTAACATCATAGGCTCTTTTTTCCAGTCGTATCCCGCAAATGCAGGGTTTTCCAGAACAGCGGTAAACGTTGGAGAAGGCGCAAAAACAGGATTGGCTTCCTTAATAAGCGCAATAGTAGTGGGGCTAACCTTATTGTTTTTGACACCCTACTTTCGATTTCTCCCTAACGCTATTCTGGGGGCCATTATTCTGGTAGCCGTATTCGGATTAGTAGATCTAAAATATCCCAAAGTGCTGTATCAACGACGGAAGGACGAATTTACACTTCTGGTATTGACCTTTTTTGCGACCTTGCTTATTGGAATTTCGGAAGGAATAATTTTTGGAATTTTATTCTCATTACTATTGTTGGTGTACCGTACGTCAAAACCACATATTGCCGTTCTGGGAAGAATACAGGGGACAGACTATTTTAAGAATGTCAATCGGTTTTCCGATGATATCGAAACCGTAAAAGATATCCTGGTATTGCGTTTTGACGGACAATTGTATTTCGCAAATATTGACTATTTCAAAAGGGAATTGAACAAGAACATCAATACAAAGGGAGATGCTTTGCGACATATTATTGTAAACGCCGAAGCAATCAATTATATGGATAGCACAGCGGTTAGCAAACTAAAACAGATCGTTGAAGACCTAAGAGAGCAAGGGATAGCGCTTTATATTTCAGGGGCCATTGGTCCTATTCGGGATATTCTACACCAAAGTGGGTTGGCAGACCTGGTAGGGCGAGACAATTTTTTTGTCCGCACTGTTGAAGCTTTCGAATATTGTAAAAATAAAGGACCCCATACGGCCATTCAACGGAAAATTTCCCAGGAAACCCAGAAACGGTCTTCTGTGACTTAAGTAACTTTGAATAATGGGCAAACAGCATAGTTTTGCCTAAAAAACAGGACAATGAATATTGAACAGATTTATACAGGATGTTTGGCTCAGGGAGCCTACTATATTGAAAGTGAGGGAGAGGTGGCTATTATTGACCCTTTGCGTGAGGTTACACCTTATCTGGATAGGGCGGAAAGGGATAAGGCTGCCATAAAGTATATTTTTGAAACCCACTTTCATGCGGACTTTGTTAGTGGTCATGTTACGCTATCGAGAAAAACAGGCGCGCCAATAATTTATGGCCCCAATGCTAACCCTAGTTTTGACGCTATAATTGCCAAGGACGGTCAGGAATTTAAGTTGGGTAAACTCACTTTTGTGGTATTGCATACGCCTGGACATACTATGGAGAGTACTACCTATTTGTTGCGGGATGAAAATGGAAAGGATCATGCTATTTTTAGTGGTGATACTTTGTTTCTGGGGGATGTTGGACGTCCCGATTTGGCACAAAAAGCTGCGGACATGACCCAGGAGGAGTTGGCGGGCATCCTATTCGATAGCTTACGAAGTAAAATAATGCCACTTGCCGACGATGTTGTGGTATATCCTGCCCATGGCGCCGGCTCAGCCTGTGGCAAGAATATGATGAAGGAAACCGTAGATACTTTAGGCAACCAGAAACAAATGAACTACGCCTTGAGAGCGGATATGACCCGGCAGGAGTTTGTTCAGGAAGTAACGGAAGGGCTTTTACCACCTCCCCAATATTTTCCGCTTAATGTGAAGATGAATAAAGAAGGGTACGATGATATACATGAAGTTCTGGAACGGGGAAGCGTGGCTTTGGATCCTGAAGCTTTTGAAATTGCCGCTAATGAAACGGGTGCGGTGGTATTGGACGTACGCCATCAAAATGATTTTGCCGAGGCCCATGTACCCCGCTCCATCTTTATAGGGCTTAACGGAAGTTTCGCCCCCTGGGTGGGGGCGTTGATCGCTGATGTGAACCAACCGCTACTCTTAATTGCCCCGGAAGGTAAAGAAGAAGAAGCCATAACCCGACTATCTCGTGTTGGTTTTGATGGTACGCTGGGGTATTTAAAAGGAGGTGTTACATCGTGGAAGGCCGCAGGAAAAGAAGTGGATGTGGTCGCAAGTATTTCCGCTGAGGACCTAAAAGATAGATTGGAGCATAAAGTCTCCGTATTTGACGTCCGCAAAGAGAGCGAGTATAACGCGGAGCATTTAGCCGATGCGCAGCTAACACCTTTGGATTTTTTAAACGACCATTTGGCGGAATTTCCGGAGAATAAGCCATTTTATCTGCATTGTGCCGGGGGATACCGTAGTATGATCGCAGCATCCATACTGAAAAGCAGGGGTGTTCATAACTTAGTGGATGTGGCCGGAGGATTTGCAGCTATGAAAAAAGCAGGTATCCCTACAACAGATTATGTGTGCCCCTCCACCTTAAAATCGTAACAAAAATGACGACAAACATTACAGTACAGAATCTCAAGTGTGGTGGTTGTGCCACTACTATAAAAGAGAAGTTATCTAAAATTGAGGGTATTGAAACCGTCTCCGTAGTACAGGAAGAAAGTAGGCTGACGGTTATGCATACCGATGCAATAGCGGAAGAAACGATCAAGGGGAAATTAGCAGCCTTGGGATATCCGGCAGTTGACGACAAGAATAGTTTACTCACCAGGGCAAAGTCCTATATTAGTTGTGCAAGCGGAAAGATGTCTAAAGAATGAAAATGCGTAGTGTATGTTTTGTAGTATTGCTGTTGGGGATTTCCTGCAAATCAAAGAGTGAAAAGGGAATTACCAAAGTGGATAAAGCCTTTATGCAGGAAACAGTGGTTGGAAAGGACGTACAACTTATTGATGTCCGGACCCCTGAAGAATTCAATTCGGGTAACATTGATGGCGCCGTAAACTACAATATCATCAACCAGGAGACTTTTCTCAAACAGATTGAAAACTTGGATAAAGACAAACCGGTGTATCTGTATTGCAGGATGGGAGGAAGGAGTAACCGCGCTGCGCGCTTATTAAAGCGGGAGGGTTTTACTCAAATCTTTGATTTTTCCGGGGGATATAACGCCTGGGTAAAAGAGTAGTTTGTTGTGTCGTTAGATCTGGATGCCTCCTACTGGGATCAACGTTATCGTGAGAATAGATTGGGATGGGATATTGGTTATCCCTCTACCCCTTTAAAAGAATATGTAGATCAGCTGGAAAACAAATCACTTCGGATCTTACTCCCGGGGGGTGGGAACGCCTATGAAGCAGAGTATCTCCATAATTGCGGATTCCAAAATGTATCCGTTGTAGATATTTCAGAAGTGGCAAAATCCGGTTTTTTTGAGCGGGTTCCGGAATTCCCGAAGCATCAGTTTGTTGTCAAAGATTTCTTTGACCTAAAAGGGGAGTTCGATATTATCCTGGAACAGACATTTTTCTGCGCCCTGGATCCTTCGTTACGTTCTGCCTATGCCCAAAAGGTCCTTGAACTTCTGAGGCCCGGGGGAAAGTTGGTAGGCGTACTATTTGATTTCGCTCTGCAAGGTGGCCCTCCTTTTGGAGGATCAAAATCGGAATATCTCACGTATTTTGAGACCTGTTTTACTATCCATGTCTTTGAACGCTGTTATAATTCCATTTTACCCAGAAGCGGCAAGGAATTCTTTATAAATCTTTCAAAAAAATAAAGGTTGTTATTCCTTATGTAACCACCGTTACCGTTAAGGCCGCTCTCCGTATTTACTTTTGCTTTAGGATACAGTAACAATTTCACAAATGAAAGATGTTTTGTACGCCTCAAAAGAAAAAAATGAACAAAAAAACAAAATCACATGTCTTTATTAAAGGTATTATTTGGAAGCAAACCCAACACGGATAAAGTGCAAGTAGTTTCCAGGGAAGCATACGCACAGAGAATTGAGAAAGGAAAAGTACAATTAGTAGATGTAAGAACATCCAGGGAATTCAATGCCGGCCATATCAAAGGAGCTAAAAACCTTGATTTTTTCAACCCGTCTCAATTTAAGAAAGGGGTGGCGACTTTAGATAAAAGCAAACCGGTGTACCTCTATTGTCAATCGGGCAACCGAAGCCGGAAAGCAACCAACCGATTACTGACTATGGGATTTAACCAGATCATCGACCTGGCCGGGGGGTACAACGCCTGGTCGCGTTAGGTTGATCATAGTTTCTTTGTGAAAAGAGATGTATCTTTAAACCTGCAAATTTGCTCTGGAAAATCTCCGTTTGATACGACTGTGGGTTTCCCGAGTCAATCACTTCGATAGTCAAGAAAATGGCAAATTTTAACCAAATTATTTTCGGAGAAAAGCCTGTTCTCATTGATTTTTTTGCAGAGTGGTGCGGGCCCTGTAAAATGATGCCACCCATTTTAAAAGAAGTGAAGCAACAACTGGGCGACGAGGTGAAAATTATCAAAATAGATGTGGATAAAAACCCGAAGATTGCCGAAAAATATCAAATCCGGGGGGTGCCTACACTCATGATCTTCAAACAGGGGCAGATGTTATGGCGTCAATCCGGGGTTATCCCGTCCAATGAACTGGTGGATAAACTAAAAAATGCTTCTTAAAGCATTCATGGTTTTTTAAACCCATATACCAGTTGCTTCCAAAAGCCTTTTGGCATCCGTTCATCTCCGGGATAGCCCAAAGGTATCTCACCGCTGTCCTCCGGGATATAATTGGTCCTGAAAATATAATCCCAAAGGCTTAAGCTGATGCCAAAATTAACTCCGTAACTTCCCTTGGGCAACACATAGGAATGATGATATAAGTGCATAACCGGATTGTTAAACAGGAATTTTAAAGGGCCATACGTTAACTTGATGTTGGCATGGTTCAGGTGACCAATGGCAATAGCAGCGAAATGAACAATATAGGCTTGTTCGGGCTCAAAACCACCCAAAAGCATTACCCCAAAGGTCTTAAGCGGTTTGTAGAATAGGTTTTCCATCCAGTGATAGCGTAAATGAGCAGCGAATCCCATTTCCTTGACACTATGATGCACTTGATGGAACCGCCAAAGTACAGGAAATTTGTGAAGACAGACATGGGTAAACCATTGTACAAAATCCAGGAGCACAAAAAACACCAGCAATTCTGCCCATACCGGCCAGCCCGAAGTGTCTAGTATAGAAAGGCTGCTCGCGGAAATACCCATTTGGCCGAATAGTACTTCAAGCATCTTATAGATGCCACTGATCACAATAGTGAAGATGAAGAAGTTAAAGAACATATAGAAGCCATCCAGCCAAAAGTCCTTTCGAAATATGGATTGATCCTTTCTCCAGGGAAAAACGATCTCCAGTAACCAAACCACCAAAGAGATCGTTACCAAGCCCCAAAAATAGTTTTTATACCAGGTGACCTGAAAAATAATAGATTTCCAGGTGTAATCTAAAGTGCCTGTCAAGGCTTTTAAAAATGCGTCCAGATAGATTTCCATGACTATTTTAATTCATACCATTCAATGTTGTCGAGATTTTCACGTCTTCCCTTTTTCTCAGGGGCATAATAGGTGGCCAAATAGTCTACAATTATAGCCTCATTTTTACCAAGATCCCAAAGGTTTTGGGTTTCCTGCATCCATTTAATAGTCGCTTGCCAGCCTTCTTTTGTCATACGGTTTTGGGTGACTAATTTGGCAGAATGGCAGTTCGTGCAATTATTTACTACGGCCATTAGGCCTTCCCCTTGTACAAAACCGGTCCTAAGATGTATCCCATTTTCAATTTTGTCAAAATCTCCTTCAGGATAGGACTCGGGAACTTCTGAAAACTCTAATTTGGGTTTTGGCTGAAATACAGAAAGTGTGGGATCTACCATCAGAAAAAGCACAATACCAGCAACTATTGCAAAAAAGGCGAAAAGGATGGTCCCCAGTCTGCGTATTTGTCTTGCTGTTTCTTCGAAATTTTGAGGTGCTTCCATTACCTTACTTTTACCGCTATCCTATGACAAGCGTTGTTCAGATAACCTTTGGGATTCCATCCGGGTAATACCATAGGTTGACTATTTCCGTCACGATCAGTGGCCTTTGCCCAAACTTCATAATACCCCTCTTTGGGAAATGTAATCGCAGCGCTAAAATGCTGCCAGGCCAAACGATTGGCGGGTCTATCCAATGTGCAATCCTGCCAGCTGCTTCCGAAGTCAATAGAGTATTGCATTTGTTTTACCTCCAATTCTCCGGCCCAGGCATGCCCCCTGAGGGACAATGGCTGTCCCTTTTTAAGTAAGGCCCCTGTTTTCGGGTAGGTGATCAAGGATTTTACGGGCATGGATTCTATAATACACATCTTTTCGTCCGGTACTTTTTCTCCGGGGGCTACAGGATCACAAGGGATACGATAGGAGCTGCCGGTCATTTTAGCCCCATCATGGACTTTATCGCGAACCCGAATCCGTTCCAACCATTTTCCGGATGCCGATGCCGGCCAACCGCCACACACCAGCCGTAAAGGATAACCGTGTGCCAATGGAATATCCTCTCCATTCATCTGAAAGGCAATTAAGGTCTCCTCCTGTAACGCCTTTTCTATTGGAACACCCCTCGAGATGGGTTCTTTGCTAAGGTCACCGCTTAAATGTGTATCCGCGGCATAATACCCAATATATACTGCTTTGGATGTTATCCCCACATCCTCCAAAACATCGCGAAGACGGATTCCTGTCCATAGGGCGCAGGAAACTGCTCCAACGGTCCATTGGTTGCCTTTAGCCGGAGGGTTAAATTCACTTCTGCCATTACCGCCACATTCCAGAGTAAGCTGATAGGTATACGTTGGGAATTTTGTTTTGAGTTCTTGAAGGGTATAGCTTTTGGACTGCTTTGCCGCTTCGCCATCTACAGTTAACCGCCATTGCTCAGCATCAACGTTTTCCGGGATTTTCCCGTTGTTGCGGATAAACATGTATTTATTAGGCGTAACCTTGTCATCCAGCAGGTGAGCTTGTGCTTCCATATTCCAGGGTCTGTCGTTTAGGACAACCATTTGTTTGTCCTTGTTGAACAGCTCAAACGGATCAGGATCCTGGAGCCCCAGAGGGATATAGCCCATTGGTATCTGCTTGCCAAAAACTACAGGAACCCCTAAAATACTTCCCATAGCAACAAAAGAAAGTGAACTTGTAAATTTTCTCCTATCCATAATCCGGTGGATTGAAATATAATTCAAAATACGGTTCCAGGGATTGCAGCAATGTAACAAAAGTTACATCAATTAGGAAAGACCTTGATTACTTTTGGGAATGAAGTTGAAGAAGTGGCAAAAATTGACAATGGTTTGTTTTATATGTTTAGCCACGGTGATTTTAATGGTGTTGCTAATTGAAGGTGTAAATAATTAGAGGATGAAAAAGAATATGGGCGGTGTTGACCGCATCATTCGGTTTACAGTAGCTGTTGGGGTGGGAGTATTGTATTATTTCGGAATAGTAACCGGTACGATAGCCTATGTGCTTCTTACACTGGCAGTTATTTTTCTACTTACCAGTTTTGTTAGTTTTTGCCCGCTGTATTCCTTATTTGGTTTGAGTACATGCAAGGTTAAAAATTAATATATGTTTTGGTCGGTTGGTTGATTGGTTGAGTGATTGATAAAGGCCACCCTGTGACAGCAGGGTGGCCTTTATTTCTAGGTTTTAGGGGGAGAAGTTGAGATTTATCATTTTCTGTGCCCTTTTTTGAGATTACATTCGAAAGAATTCAATTACATAGTTATGAAAGCGATTCATGCCTTACCTCTGGTTTCCTGGGACAACGGGATACTTATGATTGCCGTTTTTGGCTTTGTGGTAGTTGCTCTTGTGGCCGCTGTCCTAATGATGATGCGAGACGGCAAAAAATAGCACATAAGCTATCTGAACAGTAGCACCTTTTTTCTTGTTATCGCAGTTTGGTGTAGTCATAAAGTACTTACCGAATAATGCTGTAGTTCCTTTCCCTTGGTTGTTATACATCATGTTGAGTGATATACCCAATATGATCTTTCCGTTTTTGCTGAAAATAGTACTCGTCGGATGTTTTGACACTTCTCTTTCTTAAAAGTCAGCTAAGCAATCCAACGTTTTACCTCCCCTAATTTTCCTTAACGGTAACCGATGTTACAGCACAACTGAATTTACGCTGATACTTTTGGGTAATAAGTGAAAAGTATCATGAACAAATTATCGTGTGTTGTCCTTTTGGCCCTACTTTTTGGATATAATGGCCTTGCCCAGGAAGAGCAGCTCATTTCATTAGAAGAAGTTTTGGGCAGAGTGCAAAAGGCAAATACAAACGTTAAGATTTCCGGTTTGGAAACGGAGGTGGCTAAAGCGGATTACCGTATGAGTAATACTGTGTTTCTGCCCGATATTTCGGTTTCGCATACCGGTATTACCACTACAAATCCTTTAACCGCCTTTGGCGCTAAATTAAACCAGGAAATTCTCACGTCCGCAGATTTCAATCCACAGCTGTTGAATGACCCTGACAGGATCGAAAATTTTGCCACTATAATTTCCATACAGCAGCCACTTATCAATATTGATGGACTATTCAAAAGAAAAGCTGCGAAATCTACTTTTCGTGCCAGGGAACTGGAATTTCAGCGTACCAAGGAATATATCAACTTTGAAGCTCAAAATGCGTATATGCAACTGCAGCTGGCATACAAAGTGGCAGAGGTGCTGGAAAAAGCAGATGCCGCTGCCAGGGCCAATGAAAAACTTACCAAAGATTACTATGATCAGGGCTTGATTCAAAAGGCGGATTGGTTACAAGCGCAGGTAAGGGCAGCTGAAGTGAGCAACCAGTTAGAACAGGCTGAGAGTACTATAAAAAACACTTCGGACTATCTCGCGTTTTTAATGAACTCGGACCAAATGGTACAATATCGGCCTAAGCTGGATTTGCTTCCTGCTTCTAAGGTCAACCCCAATGAAAGTGCAGCTTTAGAAAACCGTGCAGATGTGCGGGCAATGCAAAAGGCCGTTGATGCTTTTGCTTCGCATCACCGGGCGGGGAAAATGACCTTTCTGCCCAGACTAAATGCCTTTGGATCATACGAATTATATGATCAGGAGTTCCTTCAAACCAATGCTAAAGGGTACACCATTGGCGCAAGTTTAAGCTGGGATGTTTTCAAAGGATCACAACGTTTTGCCCAACTCAAAAAAGGTAAGGCCAATGCAGACAAAGCCCAGCTCCAGTTTGATGAATATCTGATGAAAAGTGAAATGGAGCTAGATAGAACAAAGCGGATGCTAGCGGACGCCGAAAATCGGCTAAGATCATCAGAGCTGTCTGTACAACAGTCTGCAGAATCGCTTCAAATCCGAACCAATAGATTTAAAGAAGGTCTCGAAAAAACTTCAGACCTATTGATGGCAGAAACCCAGTATGCCAAACAGGAACTCAACTACTATCAAACGGTATATGAATATAACTACGCTATGGCGTACCATAATTTTTTAACTACAGAAATACGATGAAGACCAGGAACGGAATATTTAAAACAATAAAAACAGGGTGGTTACCAGGAATTTTCATTTTGGTATTCATTGCCTGTGATGGGGATAGAAAAGCGAAGGTGACCGAACCAGCTCCCATTCTTGTAAAGGTGGCTAAAGTTGCTGTGGCAGGTGAAGGCTATTTTAGTGCCGGAAGTGGTCCAATCAAGGCGGTCAACAGTACTACTATCAGTACCCGAATAATGGGACTTGTTGAGCGTATTCCGGTAAAAGTAGGGCAGAAGGTAAGAAAAGGGCAGATTTTGATTTCTTTACGAAATACGGATCTACAAGCAAAGAAAGCCCAGGCCGAGGCTTCAATTATTGCAGCGAAAGCAGGATTTGCCAATGCCGAAAAAGACTATAGGCGCTATATGAACCTGTTTAACCAAAACAGTGCCTCCCAAAAGGAATTGGACGATATGACTTCTCGCTATGAAGCTGCTAAAGCCAGATATGAGGCGGCAAAGGAAATGGCAAATGAAGTGGACGCCCAATTTGCATATGCCAACATTCGTGCTCCCTTTAATGGGGTAGTAACAAATACCCACATTGATGAAGGCGCGCTTGCCAATCCGGGAATGCCGTTAGTAAGCCTGGAGGCCCCCGGGAATTTTGAAGTTGAAGCCAAAGTACCCGAAACGAATATCACAGGTTTGCAACCTGGGACTCAGGCTAAAGTTTTCATCAAAGTATTAAATACAACGGTAAAAGGAGAATTGACCGAGTTGAGTACTTCGGCACAATTTTCCGGAGGGCAATATTTGGCAACAGTAGAACTTCAGGAGGTGCCCGGGGAGCTTTTATCAGGCATGTTTGCCTCGGTTTTCTTTCCTGATGATACCGAAGAAACCACAGGGGCCGCTTTTGTTCCCAGGTCGGCATTGATAGAAAAAGGCCAATTGACCGGTGTTTATACCATTGGCCCGGAGGATACCGCAATTTTGCGATGGTTGCGCCTGGGGAAACCCAGGGGTGAAGAAGTGGAGGTGCTCTCGGGACTGGCAGTGGATGAAGAGTATATCCTTTCTGCGGAGGGCAAATTGTTTAATGG
>JANQHL010000261.1 GCA_028277085.1 Flavobacteriaceae bacterium | reverse complement strand
TTGTACATCAGCATTTAAGGAAACATCAAAAGTAGCGGTCCCTGCATCTTCATCCACGGTAAAGTCGCTTACCGAAATTCCAGTACCCGCCCCACCATCATTATCGTTGATGGTTACCGTTCCGGGATTGTTGGAAATACTGGCATTTAGTGCCTGGGCATTGGTAAACCCTGGGACTATACCTGTATAAGATGCATTGACGACAAAGGTTTCACTAGGTTCAATAAAAGTATCATCAACAATAGGTAATGTGGCAATTTGAACTTCACCATTGCTTCCTACAAACGTTACTGTCCCACTGGTACTGCTGTAATCAGTTGGATTTATTGCGGTTCCATCTGAGGTGCCAAATGAGACATCAAAGGTATCCTGGGCTTCTCCTGATAGCGTAAATTCATAGGAAACACTTCCAATATCTTCATTTACCGTAACATCCTGTAAAGTAATGACTGCGGTATCATTATCATGTATTCTAATAATTCCACCTGGACTAGCTAATCCAATTCCCGTAATTCCGATTACATTATCTAACTGTTGAATTACCTGTTCGGAAGCTTCCGCAACCGCATCATTCACAATTGTGAAAGGAATAAAGAATTCAGTACCCGCCGGAGAATTAGGAGGGAAGGTGATTGTAGTTGGGGTTAGCACCGTATAGTCAACTCCCACTGAAGCGGGATTGATCAAAGATCCGTTGTCCCCAATGGTAACATCAACGGAAAAACCAGACTCCACTCCGGAACCGGATTCATCTAGCCATACTCTTAGTTGCACGGTACCGGCGTCTTCATCAAAATCATAAGAATCAGTATTAATAGTGGCGCTATCGGTATCGTTGATTGTCCCCAAACCAGTATCATCTGTAATGGTTACGATATCTGCCGGATTAGAAATTACCACATCTAATGTTTCGGTGTTTTCAAACCAATTGTCATTTAGAGCAGAAACATCAAAAGTAACAGAACTTGCATTGGCAGGTAAGGTAACGTTTGAAGGACCACTATAATCTGAACTAGTAGTAGAATTGTTGGTATATGCAATATCAAAATCAACATTCTGATTGATAGGATCATTGATACTAATAGTATATGTGAGATTGTTTCCTTCGTCTGCGGAGGCGTCATTAATAGTAACTCCTGACTTAACATCTAAAGTAACCGAAGAGATATCACAAACACTTTGGTTGGGAGCGGGAAGACAAACCTGTACTTCAAAAACATCAGTACCGGTAAAACCAGGATCCGGAGTGTATGTGAATGTTCCATCGGTATTGACGACCAGTGTACCATTTAGTGGAGCAGAACTGGTGTAATAGGTATAAGCTGAACCATCTGGCACATTATCATTGGCTCCTAAATCTCCCGTGAATACTTCTTCAAAATCGGGGTCGAAGAAATCATCCTGGGCATAAGTCTGCATTAAAAAGAACTTGCCATCACCGTTATCATGGGTGGCGGCATAATGTCTTATGGAAGTAATTGTAGATCCGGTAGGTGCAAGTTCTGAAAGTTGATAAAGTGCAATACCAATGACCTGACCGCTGTCATTATTTCTACCACTACTCCAATAGTCCGAATTTGTAGTTGGGGGAGCTTGTGGATTCACTCCGGTTAAATTTCCTTCATTTCTAACAAAGGTCTGACCTAACTGTTGTTCAGCACCTCCACCTGCTGGAATCCCCCATACTTCTACATAAATACAGTTATTGCCCCCGCGTTCTGTTACTGCAAGAACACCATCTGGGTTGGAAGGGATTCCTGGAGAATAACTAATGGTTTGTATTTGAGCATCTGTAGTGGCTACTGCTGCATAATCTTCGCAGAAATTGTCACCATTGTCATTGGATTCAAAATAGTGGTTCAGGTTAATAGATTGATAAGCGTTTAGCGCCTCAGTATTCCAACTGGGATCATTGCTGCTACTTACTACCGGGGAACCATTTAGCAAAATATCATTCCGGTTATGTCCGCCAGGACCTACCCTTGTCATCTCATATCCGGAGGGTACCACGAAAGTGTTATACAAAGCCCCATCAATTTCTATGGACTCAATGGTCGCCGGATCATCAATGGTCGGTTGAGTATCTGCCCAATTGAAAATTACCCCTGTTCTTACGGAGTTGGCCTGAGCGGTAACTTTTGAAGCGGGAAATAAAAATGCCAACAGGAAAACCGCCAATATTACGTTTAAATGAATAAAGGTTTTCATAGGTCCAGGTTTGTGGTTTTACATTCCTAAAAACCTAACCGCGTAGAACAAAAGATATTGATGATGCAAGTAGTTAATGTTCAATAGGTTAAGCTTTAGTGTTTTACTGGTTTTGAATTAATTTGGGATCAAATTCAGGGTAAAAGTACATCCCATTTAGCCCATCGTATAAAATTCACGTTGTTAGGGTATTATAAATCGATTAATAACTTTAAATTCCATAAACCGTAAGTATTTATCGATATCGGTACCACCTTGAAAGAAAGCTGTTATTAAGTCTCGTGATGACGGATTAAAATGTTATTCAAGGATTTGAAAAAAGTGGCTCTAATTCTTTTTTGAAACCGCTTGGCTAGCTTTGATGAATAATAAATTGGTTATTTTTGGAGCTCGAAAATTCGGCTATAATGAGTACAAAAAAAGGAAAGGTACAGGAGCAAATCCAAGAGAAGTTACTGGAAGAGCGAAAAGTGTTTTTATGGGGGATGGTAAATGATGAATCCGCAAAACACGTCATCGATAGACTACTTTATCTTGATTTGTTGAACAACAAGGAAATACAATTAATAATAAACAGCCCCGGAGGGTATGTAACTTCCGGGTTTGCCATTTATGATACCATACAACAAATAAAGAGTCCGGTTTCTACGGTATGTTCTGGTCTTGCGGCCTCTATGGGCTCAATTTTGTTATCTGTTGGGAAAAAAGGAAGGCGGTTTATTCAACCACATGCCAAAGTAATGATCCATCAACCTAGTGGAGGGGCACAGGGGCAAGCTTCTAACATTGAGATCCAGGCCCGGGAGATCATTAAAACCAAGGAACTGGGAGCAAAGATTCTTGCTGAAAATTGTGGGCAGAAGTATGAGCAGATAATGAAAGATTTTGATCGTGACTACTGGATGGATGCCGAGGAATCTATAGCCTATGGAATTGTAGACGGCGTTATGGAATAAGAGTTCTTTCTAAAATATGGAAAGGTAATTGAAAAGACCTTCAGGCTAATTAGCATGAAGGTCTTTTCGCTATAATGGCGCTTTCGCGGGATTGTTCTAAAAGATGTACGAATGGTTTTTTGAGCAAAGACGTTAAGGAATGTTAAATCCTAAAAATTATCGGGATTGGAAAGAATTTCACGCGCCCTTTGTTGTAATTCCCGAAGCTCATTCTTATCCTTTTTTTCCAGAAGATTGAGCATCATTGCCATACGTTGGTTGTTTTTGAAGTAGTGTTTTTTCTCTTCTAAAAAATTCCAGTACAGGGCGTTAAAGGGGCAGGCGGTATCACCTACTTTTTTGGAATGGCTATAATGGCAACGCTTACAGTAATCCCCCATTTTATTGATATAATTGGCACTGCTAACGTAGGGCTTTGTAGCGACGATGCCCCCATCGGCAAACTGGCTCATACCTCTGGTATTGGTGATCTCTACCCATTCTATGGCATCGATGTATACCCCAAGATACCATTGATCTACATCATCGGGATGTATCTGACTTAATAAGGCAAAGTTTCCAATGATCATTAGGCGTTGTATGTGATGCGCATACGCCTCCTCCAGACTTTGACCAATAGCGTGTTTGAGACAATTCATTTTTGTTTTTCCGGTCCAAAAAAAGTCGGGAAGTGCATTTTGATTGTCCAGGGCATTCATTTTTTGATATTCCGGCATTTCTTTCCAGTAGATACCCCGCATATACTCCCGCCACCCTAAGATTTGGCGTACAAATCCTTCTACCTGGGAAATATGGATAGCATTACCATGCGCGTAAAAATAGGTAAGCACCTGATCAATAACCTCTTTTGGGGAAAGCAGTTTGCTGTTCATGGCAAAGGACAAGCGGGAATGGAACAGAAATTTTTCCCGGGTGTGTAGCGCGTCCTGAAAGTCCCCAAAATGAACCAATAAGTGTTCACAGAAATAATCCAACAGCTCCAGGCATTCCCTACGGGTAATAGGCCAGGAAAAGTCTTCCGGATTGATGTTTCCAAAAGTTTGAATACCGGAGGTATTGATTTCGGTTAGGATCTCGGAGACCTCCCGTTTAAAGTTAAGCTCCTTGGGTATTGCCGGTGTTCCGGTCCATTTTTTACGATTGCTTTGGTCAAAATTCCATTTACCCCCATCGGGTTGGCCATTGACCATCATAATGTCGTGTTTTTTACGCATCATACGATAAAAACTCTCCATGATCAATTGCTTTTTACCCTTAAAAAAAGTGGCCAATTCGGTTCGGATGGTATAAAAGTGTTCGGTATCGAAGCCTTCTGATGGAATTTCCAGGCCTTCACAAATAGAGTTCAATTGTTCATCCAGGCGGTATTCGTCCGGAAGTAAGTATTCAAATTTAGCTGCACCGGTATGTTGTATGTATTTCTTAATGAGCGGCTCAAGCTCTTGAGGATTGCCTTCATCGTTTATCCTTACATAAATCACGGTATGGTCCAGCTCGCTCAATTCGTCAGCAAAGTTTCGCATCGCTAAAAAGAAGGCTACCACCTTTTGAATATGGTGTTTTACATAATCGGTTTCTTGCCGCATTTCGGCCATTAGATAGATGATATCATCAGAAGTTTCCCGGAACCAGCTATGTTTACTGTTTAATTGATCGCCAAGGAGGAGTCGTAGTCGTTTCATTTAAAATAAGCTTTGTTGTAACCAAAGTTTTTGGAAGGTTCCGTTTGGGTCATACATCTCCGCTTGCCGTTTGATATTGAATTTTCTGTCCCTGGGGTCGTTGCCTACACCGCTATTGTACATCCAGTTTCCCCAATTAGTGTGCACATCATAGTCCAGTAGCATACTTTCAAAATAGGCAGCCCCGATACGCCAGTCTTGCTCCAAAGTTTTCGACCAATAGCTTGCTACGTTTTGCCGCCCTCTGTTACTCATCCAGCCCGTATGTGCTAATTCTAACATATTGGCATTAACAAAGGGTTCTGAAGTAGTCCCTCCTATCCAATCGCTCTTGGCCTGTTCTTCGGTTTTCCAGTGATAGTCTTTTTGAAGTATACCCCCCAATGCAAAGATCCGATCCTTGTATTTTAAGCTTACATATTTGAAATAGTCCCTCCATATGAGTTCAAAAATTAGCCAGTAGGTATCCTGGTTTTTCCGGATTTCTTTTTCGAAACGGCGTATTTCCCAATAGATGGTCCGTGGAGAAATGGCGCCATTCGCTAACCAGGGGGAGAATTTGGAGCTGTAATCTGCTCCTAAAAGGCCATTACGGGTATGCTTGTAGTAGGCCAGTTTTTTTGTTTCCCAGAAATAGTGGTCTAATCGCTGCTTAGCGGCATTCTCACCTCCTGCGAAGGGAAAAGCACTCCTTGTATCTGTTTCAAATTCCGGTATGCTCAGATCACCTGGAGTTGGCATCGGCAGTTTTCCTTTCGATAAGTTCTGTGCAGATTTTGGTTTTGGTACCGGAATTACCGGTCGTATCTGACTGTATTTTTCACATTTTTTTCTAAAAGCTGTAAAAACATTGGGAATGCCTTCAGGGGAGGTATACGGGATATCTTCCGGATGAAAAAGAAACTGATCGGATTCCGATTCAAAGGCTACGGTTGCAGGTAGCCCCTGGCGTACAGCTTGTACTACCTGCCGTTCGTCCCGTGTCCACTCCTTTTGTAAGTATATCGTTGTAATGGAATGCTTCTCAACAAGTTGAGGGAGGACAATTTCGGGTTTTTCATGGAATACCAAAAGGGGAATGTTTAGGGTCTTTAGAGCATTTCTCAGTGCTACAACGGTTTCCCAAAGAAACTTGGCCCGGAATTTTCCCATTTTTACAAAACCGAAATCCCCCGGTTGAAACCATCGGGGGTCAAAACAAAAAACCCCGATTACCGAATTATGGGCACAAGCCTTATACAGTGAGGTATTGTCGCTTATTCTAAGATTATTTCCAAACCAAACCAAACTACACATGTTGCCTTTTGTTTCGTCTGCATCGCTCGCTACAGTATTGATATCTTCTCAATTCTTTTCCCATTTTTTCCGCCAGCTAAACTGCCGGTCACAAACCGGGCATACTTTATCGGGTAAAAAGGCTTTACGGTTTGACTTTTTGTTTAACAAAATATGAATATTGTGAAACAAAAATACGCTTTTCTATTAGGATGAAGTATCATATTCCGTAATGTTCTTACTTTTATGACCCTGAAAAAGTATCCCACTGCGGATTTTATGATACAAACACCAAAGAATATTGCGGTTATCGGTTCCGGTTTGGTAGGGTCCCTGCTTTCTGTATACTTACGACGTCTTGGACATCAGGTGACCATCTTTGATCGTCGGCCTGATATCCGCACTATTGAATTTTCGGGGCGATCGATCAACCTGGCAATGAGCAACCGGGGCTGGAAGGCTTTACGGGAAGTAGGACTGGAAAAAGCGGTAAAGGAAATTGCGATTCCCCTCTATCAAAGGGCTATGCATGTTAACGAACAACCGGTGTATTTCCAAAAATACGGTAAAGAAGGGGAAGCAATTTGGTCCATTTCCAGAGGAAATCTGAATAAAAAAATGATTGATTTAGCGGAAGCGGCAGGTGCTAACTTTAAATTTAATAAAAGAGTATGGGACGTTAACCTTCCCGAGGCTATTGTTTACACGGGAAAGACGGAAAAAGGCAAATGGAAAGCCCACCATTTTGATCATATTTTTGGTTGTGATGGTGCTTTTTCAAGGGTAAGGCACCGTATGCAGCGAAGGAGCCGTTTTGATTATTCTCAGGATTTTATCGATGTAGGTTATAAGGAATTAACCATTCCCCCAAACGATGATGGTACACACAGACTGGATAAGCATTCCTTTCATATTTGGCCTCGAGGGAGGTTCATGCTTATCGCGATGCCCAATATTGATGGTAGTTTTACTTGTACCCTTTTTCTGCCTTTTGAAGGGGAGGTGTCTTTTGAAAGTATTACCAGTAAAAAGGAGGCCAAGGACTTTTTTAAGCAATACTTTCCGAACGTAAGGAAGGAAATAGAGGATCTTACCAAAAGTTTTATGAAAAATCCCACCAGTGCTATGGTGACGATGAAATGCTATCCCTGGACCTATTGGGATAAGGTTGCTTTGGTAGGGGATTCAGCACATGCCGTTGTTCCATTTTATGGACAGGGTATGAATGCGGGATTTGAAGATATTTTTGTTCTAAATGAACTCATGCATAAATTCGGTGATGACTGGGAAGCTATTTTTAAAACGTATCAGGAACAGCGAAAGCCCAATGCCGATGCGATTGCCGAGTTGAGCTATAGAAACTTTGTGGAGATGAGCAGTAAAACAGCAGATCCTAAGTTTTTACTTCAAAAAAAGATTGAAAAACGTTTTGCGGAAAAATACCCGGATAAATGGATTCCGGTGTATAGTCGGGTGACTTTTTCTGAACGCCCCTATGCGGAAGCCCTGGCCATAGGCGATTACCAGGAGGCGATTATGCAACAGGTAATGGATATGCCTGAGATTGAAACCCAATGGGATACGGAAGCCGTGGAAAAAAGGATCCTTGATTTATTGGAGGGGTAATTAGTTTGCGCCTTTTTTTCTTTTTATTTCAGCCCTCCGCATAGGCATGGCATCAACAACGGTAAAAAGGGTTTCCAGATGCACTGGAAAACTCTCCTGCAATTTAATTCCGCCGTCTTTTCCGATTAGCAAGACCCCTTCAAATGCTGATGGCACGCCCAATTGAGTAAGCAACTTTCGTTTATCCCCAGGTTTTGGTGCCAATACGATCATATCCCGTTCCTCCAGGTCATTTTTGTGCGCATCCAATGCCTGTTGTTGTTGACGAAAAGCCCCGGATTTATGGTCAATATGAACCAGTACGACTACCCGGTTATGCCAACGGTAGTCCTCGAGGTTCTGAGCATTGAGCAATATGGGGATAAGGAAAAGTAGCAGACAAACAGCTTTCATCGCTTTAAGATACAAAAAAGGCCATCCTGAAGAATGGCCCGATTTTGTTTGTATGACGTAGACGGTTAGTTCAATCCGGAAAACAACTTCTGCATCTTTTCCTGTTCTTCCTCGGCAAGCACCGGATCCACCAAAATTCTACCACTGTGTTCGTCCGTAATGATCTTCTTTCTCGAGGCGATTTCAACTTGTACCTGAGGAGGAATGGTAAAGAAAGAACCTCCTGAAGCACCACGTTCTACGGGTACAACCGCTAAGCCGTTCTTTACACTACCTCGAATACGCTTATATGCCTTTACCAACCGTTCTTCTATTTTTTCTTCAAACTCTTCAGATTTCTTAAGCAAGGCAGATTCTTCTTTTTCCGTTTCAGCCATAATGGCATCTAATTCCCCTTTCTTGTGTTTTAGGTGGGTCTCCCTCTCGCTTAGTATACCCTTGGTTTCGGTAATGACCTCTTTCTTTTGCTCGATCTGTGCCTTGAACTCTTTGATATTCTTTTCCGCTAACTGGATTTCAAGCTCCTGAAACTCAACCTCTTTACTTAAAGAGTTGAATTCCCTGCTATTGCGGACATTTTTTTGTTGCTCGTTGTATTTTTTGATCAATGCTTTGGATTCTTCAATAAGGTTCTTCTTAGCAGTGATTTCAAAATTAATAGTTTCCACATCAGACTTTAATTTGTCTATACGTGTTTTTAACCCCAACACCTCATCTTCCAAATCTTCAACTTCAAGAGGAAGTTCTCCCCGAACATTACGTATTTCATCCACCCTGGAGTCAATTAATTGCAAATCATATAATGCCCTTAGTTTTTCCTCCACGGTAGTTTCGTTTTTCTTTGCCATATATCAAAAATAGTTGACGGGATTAGTAATGCTTTCCGATAAATTGACGGCAAAATTAGGAATTTTTTCCTTAAGAAAATCGACTAATAGCTGTTTTGTAAATTGCTCTGTTTCAAAGTGTCCAATATCTGCCAGGATCAGCTGGTCCTCCGCTTCATAGAACTGATGATATTTAAGATCCGCAGTGATGTAAATGTCAGCTCCTTTGGCCTTAGCATTTTTGATCGCAAATGCGCCGCTTCCGCCCAATACAGCTACTTTTTTGATAGTTTTTCCCAATAGTTTGGAATGCCGAATTACCGGAGTTTTCATTTTTTTCTTTAAAAAATCGAGAAACGCCTGCTCCTCCATACTTGTTTCCAATTCTCCTATCATACCCATTCCTAAGTACTGATTTTCATTGGTTAAAACAGTGACTTCATAGGCCACTTCCTCATAAGGGTGATTGGCTAACAGTGCTTTTAAAACTTGGCTTTCCAGGGCCTCCGGATAGATGATGTTAATCTGGACCTCTGCTTCAAAATGGGTTTCTCCAACCTTACCCACAGCAGGGTTTGCCTCCGCTCCGGCTTTAAAGCTCCCTTCACCTTCTACGTTAAAACTACAATTGCTGTAATTGCCGAGGGATCCGGCTCCGGATTTAAAGAGCGCTTCCCGTACAGTAACGGCATGCTTTTTAGGCACGTAGGTAACTAACTTTTTTAAACTGTCTTTTTTGGGGATAAGAATTTTTCGATGCCGTAGCCCAAGGATTTCACAGATCTTGTAATTAACCCCCAAAGGGCTGTTGTCCAGCGCAGTGTGAGGACTATAAATGGCAATATTGTTTGCTATAGCTTTCATAGCCACCCGCTCAACATAAGTCCTGCCGGTCAATTTTTTCAGCCCCTGGAAAATAATGGGATGAAAACTCACAATAAGATTACAATGCTTAGCCATCGCTTCATCCACAACATTCTCAAGCGTATCCAGGGTCACCAGGATTCCTGTTACTGCAACGTCAGGTTGCCCGATCAGCAGTCCTACATTATCAAAATCCTCGGCATAGGATAGCGGTGCCAGTTCCTCCAAAACTGCACCCACTTCACGTACTGTCATTATGATTTGGTTTTAAGTCCCTAAGATAAAATATTATAAATTCGCCGGATGTGGTTACTCCGCAAAATAGCATTTCCTATTTCGTTGCTCTACGGTATAGTGATCCATATCCGGAACCTTCTTTTTGATATAGGTTGGTTGCCTGAAAAAAGGTTTTCTACCCCAACTATCTGCGTAGGGAATTTAAGTGTAGGAGGCACCGGAAAGACCCCAATGATCGAATTTTTGATCCGTAAATTGGATAAAGACTATACGATAGCCGTGCTTAGCCGGGGTTACCGACGGAAATCCAAGGGATTTCAATTAGCTGGTAAAAACGCTACTGTGGAACAATTGGGGGATGAGTCGTTTCAGATCATGAGTAAGTTTGATACCGTTGCGGTAGCTGTTGATGCCGATCGGTGCAGGGGGATACAAAACCTTGAGAACTTAGTGGCGCCGGAGGTGATCCTAATGGACGACGCCTTTCAGCATAGGCGAGTATACCCTAGTTTTTCTATTTTACTCACTACCTTTTCCCAACCGTATCACAAAGACTGGTTTCTACCCACAGGTACGCTAAGAGACGCGAAGAAAGCGGCTAGAAGAGCTTCTGCCATTGTGGTCACTAAATGCCCACCCAACTTATCGGATGCACATAAAACAGCTTTGGCAAAAGCGCTGCGCAAAAGATCGGAACAGGCCGTGTATTTTTCTTCCCTTACGTATGATCCTGTTTTGGTGGGGCCAGAAAATGAAATGCCTTTGAAACAGCTTGAAACGGTTTCCTTTACCCTGATCACAGGAATAGCCAACCCGAAACTACTGGTACAACATCTAAAGGATCAGGGGTTCCATTTTGATCATCTCCAATTCCCGGATCATCACTACTTTTCAGAAAAGGAGTTGACCAAGATGAATAGCAAAGGTTTGTTGATCACAACTGAGAAGGATTATAGCCGCCTAAAGGGGAGTGTGGACCGCCTGTATTTTATTCGGGTCGCTCATACGTTTTTAGATGATGGCGAAGAGCGGTTGCTGGATCAGATTCGAAATAGCATTATACGCGGTTCTCAATATTCGCCTTGAAAACATTTTCACCGATTTTTTGATAAAAAACTTCCGGTTTAAAAGGTTTGGTCACCACAGCGTTGCAGCCCGCAGCATAGAACTCGTCCAGGCTATCTTCCATAGAGATCGCTGTTAGGGCGATTATAGGAATGTCCTTGTCGAATTTGCGTATTTGTCGTGTAGCCTCTGTTCCACTAATGCCAGGCATATGAATATCCATCAGGATAGCGGCATATTTATTGTTTTTGGCTGCATCTATAGCCTCATTACCATTATTGGCAATATCACAGGTAATCTCTTTTTTCGCCAACATTTTCTTTGTAATCACTTGATTGATCTTATTGTCTTCAACGATCAACACGTGCAAACCTGCAAATTCAAAGTCATCAACTGTCATTTCAAATGGAACATCCGCTATTGCAGATTCCTCCACATTTAGGTCGAGTTCAAAAAAGAATGTACTTCCTGTGCCCAATTCACTTTTCAAATGTATTTTACTGTCAAAGAGCCCCAAAAGACTCTTAACTATAGTAAGTCCAAGACCGGTGCCACCATATTCCCTGTTTATCTGGATAGAACCTTGTTCAAAGCTGTCAAAAATGTTCTTTTGTTGTTGCTCTGAGATTCCAATGCCCGTATCGGTTACCTCAAAATAAACGGTTATCGTGTCCTCTTGCCGCTCTTTTAACTTGGCCACTACATTTACCTGGCCATCTTTGGTGAATTTGAGGGCATTGCCTACCAGGTTCATGAATATTTGCGACAATTTCAACGGATCCCCTAACAGGTTCAGAGGGATGTTATTGTCATAGTCCAGAACCATCTTAGTATTGTTTTCTTTCGCATTTTGCTGAAGGGAATCAATCACATCGGTAAGCACCTTCTTCAGCTTGAATTCAATATTTAAGGGTTCCAATTTATCGGCATCAATTTTATTGATCTGTAAGATGTCGTTTATAAAGTTCAGGAGGTAATCCCCTGAAAATTTGAGCGATTTTAAGTGTTCTTTTTGGTGTTCTTCGGGGTTCTCTTCCAAAAGTAGATGGGTGAGCCCGGTTACTGCATATAACGGGGTCCGTAATTCATGGGTTACCGTAGAAAGAAAGTTACTTTTAGCCTCCATAGCGGAAACCGCTGCATCCCTTGCTGTCTCAAGCTCTTTGTTCTTGGTTTGCAGCAAGTCGTTGGTTTTAAGCTTTATTTGGTTATTTCGGTATAAAGAAACGGCTAAAATGGAAATTATGGTTAAAAAAGCAGAGGTTAGAATTGCGGTAATTTCGGATCGGTTGGCGGATGCACTAAGTTCCTCGTTTTTAGCACGTTCTTCTACCAAAGCCTTATTCATTTGTTCCGTCCTTATCTCATTGGCGGCTTTGTTCACCTCTTTGACTTCCTCTATGGTGAAGAGGGAATCTTTTAGTTGAATAAGGTTTTTGCTGAACTCCAGCGAGCGTTGGTATTCCCCCAATTCCTCATAAACTTTGGCGAGAAAAACACTAGCGTCCAGGAGTGGTTTAAAAAAACCATTTTTATTCGCTAACAGCAAAGCAGCTTCGCCATGTTTAGCACTTTCTTCCAATTGCCCTTGTTTTTGGAACATAGCGGCAAGTCCTAAGTTGGCCTTGGTAGCCAAATAGGCGCGTTCATAATCATCAGAATTTACAAGAAGCGCATTGAAATTGGTGGAGGCATCATCGAACTTATCAATATTGAGGTAGATATTAGCCTCCGCCAACAAAATGTTGTTCAATAGGTTTTTGTCGTTATTCAGTTTTTTCGCTTCTTCTAAAATGTTAAGGGCTTGAAAATTATTACCCGATCGATAGAGTAAAGAGGCTTCGATAAATTTATGCACAGCTTCTCCATAAGGATATTGCGTGTTTTTCAGTATAAGTCCGGCGCGATCCGAGAAGAACAAAGTGGTAATGTTATCATCCAATTCCAGATACAGCAACGCGAATTTGTGATAGGTATTGAGCAAGCCTTTTAGGTCTTCCTTTTCTTCAGCCAGGGTGGCCGCCTTTTCAAGTTCCCCAAGGGCTGCGTCTATTTTATTCTGGTGTCGGTAGGTAAGTGCCTTTTGGTAGTACGACTCTAGCGTAGTCGCAGCATTTTTGGCTGTAGTATGCTGTGCCTCGACCGAAAGAATGGGAAAAAGCAATAAAAAAGCGAGAACAAAATTCACGCAGACCTTATATGGACGTGATGATCTCAAATGTAATTGTTGTTTATAAGCAGTTCAATACTATCAATAATTCTTGAACAATATCCTGTTTCATTATCGTACCAACCAATGACTTTTACCATCTTACCGATTACAGAAGTCATCTGGGAATCAAACGTACAAGAATAGCAACTATTGTTTATATCTACAGATACTATTGGGTCATCTGTATAACAAAGTACACTTTTTAGTTCATTTTTGGAAATGGCCAGGAATGTTGCATTTATTTCTTCAATACTAGTTTCCCGTGCTACATTGAATGTTATATCGGTTAGGGAACCGTTAGGTACGGGTACCCGAATACCGCATCCTCCGATTACTTTTGCCAGGTTAGGAAATATTTTTGTCAGGGCTTTGGCAGCACCGGTAGTGGTCGGAATAATAGATTGTGAAGCTGCCCGGGATCTTCTTAAATCCACATGTGGCCTATCATGTAGACTTTGATCTGAGGTGTAAGAGTGAATAGTCGTTATATAGGCCTGTTCTACGCCGCATAGATCATGGACTACCTTGATCATAGGAGCCGCATTGTTGGTGGTACAGGAGGCATTGGAAATAATAGTGTCGTTAGGTTCCAATATAGACTCGTTCACACCATTTACGATCATTTTAATGGTATCATCTTGCGGGGGAACAGATAAAATCACCTTTTTGGCCCCGTTAGTTAGATGGGACTCGAGCACTTTACGGGTCTTAAACTTTCCGGTAGACTCCACCACCAGTTCCACATTGTATTCAGACCATTTAATCGCTGAAGGGGTGGATTTGTTCGTTACCGGGATTTCACGACCCTTAAAAACTATGGCATTCTCCACTGCGCTCACTTCCTCGGTGAAGACCCCATGAATACTATCGTATTTGAGCAGATGCACCAGGGTCGCTGCATTTGCGAGGTCATTTATCGCGGTAACCCGTATATTAGGATGATCGGCCAATAAACGAAACAGGGTTCTGCCAATTCTACCAAACCCATTAATACCTATGTTGATGCTCCTCATGGAGTTTCGATCGTTTCGAACTGCTAATTTGGTTAGTCTATGTGCTTATGCGCCTTGTAAGAAGATCGCACCAAAGCTCCGCTTTCGACATGACGGAATCCCATTTGCAGTCCTAAATCGCGATACTTGTTAAACTGCTCCGGTAAAATAAACGCTTTTACGGGAAGGTGTTTCTTAGAAGGCTGCAGGTATTGCCCGATGGTAACTATGTCAACATCAGCCCTCCGCAGGTCTTCCATAGTTTCAACTACTTCCTCTTCCTTTTCGCCAAGACCGAGCATAATACCTGATTTTGTTCGTCTTGCCCCATTTTCTTTCAAATATTTCAGGACGCCCAGACTTCGTTCATATTTTGCCTGGATACGCACTTCCCGGGTCAGGCGCCGAACGGTTTCCATGTTGTGGGAAATAACCTCAGGGGCTACTGCTAAAATTCGATCCAAATGGGTTTCAATTCCTTGAAAATCAGGAATTAATGTTTCCAAGGTGGTGTCCGGATTCATCCTTCGTACAGCCTTAACGGTTTCCGCCCAAATGATAGACCCCATGTCCTTTAGATCATCGCGGTCTACAGAGGTAAGTACCGCATGCCTTATCTGCATGATTTTTATGGAACGGGCTACTTTTTCCGGTTCTTCCCAATCCACACTTTCCGGCCTTCCGGTTTTAACGCCGCAGAAACCACAGGATCGCGTACAGATGTTTCCTAAAATCATAAACGTAGCGGTACCCTCTCCCCAGCACTCGCCCATATTGGGGCAACTCCCGGAAGTACAGATGGTATGCAATTTATACTTGTCGACCAATCCGCGAAGTTGGGTATACTTCTTGCCTGTAGGGAGTTTAACCCGTAACCATTTGGGTTTACTTTTAGAAGGTGGTATTACATGTTCTGCAATGGCTTCGGACATAACATTTTTTTGAACTGCAAATATAGCAAATGGCGGACTGACGTCCTTATGTTTTGAAACGACTACTTGTTATTGATAATTCCAGCTAACAGTTTTTTGGCACGCAGTAACTTTACCTTTACATTATTTACCGGTTCGTTGAGTACATTGGCAATTTCCGCATAGCTCATCTCATTAAAAAAGCGTAGGTTGATCACCTTTTGATAATGTGGCTTTAATTTCTTGATGTCCGAAAGTAGGGAGGCAAGATTTTGTTCGGTGATCAAAGCATCTTCCCCGGTAGGACTATCATCCAGCACTTTGTTTACTTCATCTGCCTTTCCTGTTTCGCTTTCATCGAGCACATTTTTTCTCCGTTTCCGGATTAAATCGACATGGAGATTTTTAGAAATGGTCAGTAGCCAGGTACCAAAATTATACGTTGGGTCATAGGTGTCAATTTTGTCAAAGGCTTTTGCAAAAGTCTGTATGGTAATATCTTCGGCATCGTTTTCGTTTTTGGTACGCGAAAGCTGGAAGCCGTAAACGTCCCCCCAAAATCGATCCAAAAGCTGGCTAAAAGCTATCTGGCTGCCCTCTTTGGCACGAGTGATGATGTCCTTTAGATGCGTTTCCGATGTGTTCAAAAAATGGGGTTTTGAAGCCTGATTACCGGGTTTGAACCACAGTGTCCCGCTTACATTCTTGTTCCTGGGGAAGCTTCCCACAGTAACCACAAGCTTCTCCGTCTTTATTCAGAAAAGGACTTTGACTCGCGCAGGTGCCGGCAAATTCACCGTCTTTTTTTGACCAGATTTTAATGGTAATTCCAGCTACGGCTACTGCCAAAATTCCAATGGTAAGTAAAACGAGTTTCATAACTGAACTAAGTTTGTGCAAAGTTACGAAACCAATGAGGAAATCTCAGGGATTTAAAACTTCTTTAGGGTTTCAATAATCAATGTTGGCTACGATGTTTTGCACTGTGGGGGTTTCATTTCCTCCACTGGGTTCTATGGTGATGTACCCAATAGCATTATCTCCATAGGGCAATGCCAACAATTTCTCTTTATCTTCAAACTGTCGAATTACCCCAAGATTTACTAACTCGCCGTTTACCTCAGCCCACATTTGATAGCATTGATCTTCGGGCAATTGTGGAAGGTTACTCACATTAATGTAGGATAACTTCTTTACCGGATTAACGTAGGCGACCGCTTTTAACTCCTTAGCCTTTTTGTTCCCCATAACCCTGTATTTTTTGGTATTAGGGTTGTTTAAAACAATATATTGATTTCTAAGGTCCTCCAGTTGCACTTTCATATCCATCTCCAGGTCTTTGATCTTATTGCTGACCATGACGTTTTCTTCCTGAAGACTTTTATTTTGATTGTAAAAGAAGAAGGCCGATCCTGCAAAAATAAAAGCAACGATACTCGCCGCTACAGCGTATTTGTAGAAGCGATTTCCAGTTCTGCGTTCTAACCGGATTTTGTAAAGGATCTTTTCTTTTAATCCTTCCGGGGTTTTTAAGGCATGTAACTTGGCAAATGCCTCCAGATTTTCCTGGAGTTCGTTATAGGCTTCACGCACTTCCGGGTACATGGCTATATATCGCTCCACCCTGTTGGCTTCCTCAATAGAAGTATCTCCGAGAAGATACTTTTCAAGGACATCACTATCCAGAAATATGCGTATTTTTTCTTTCATACCATTATATTTAAAAGGATCATCACTACCACATTACCGTAAATTTTCCGCATTTCCCTGAGGCCAATCTTAAGTCTGGATTTTATGGTTCCCAAAGGAATATCCAATTCTTCACTAGCCTCTTGCTGTGTCATTCCCTCAAAAAAAAGCGCTTCAAGTACTATTCGGTATTTGCGTTCTATTTTTTCAAGGTTCTCTTTTACGTCGAGAAACTCCGGTTTTATGGTGTGTTCACCAAGATTATATACGTCAGAAACGTCTATTTGGATCTCTTTGTCGGTTTTTGTTTGCGCACTACGCAGTTTATCTATTGCCGTATTACGTGTTATACGAAATAACCAGGTAAACAATTTGGCCTTGGTAGCATCGTAGGAGTCCGATTTTCTCCAGATCTTTACAAAACTCTCCTGCACAACATCTTGTGCCAAATCCTCGTCCTTAACCACCTTATAGGCGACTCCATATAAGGTATCGGCATAATTATCATATAACAGTGAGATTGCTTTTTCGTCCCGTTCCTGTAAAAGTTCAACAATATGTCTTTCAAGTAATGTGCTCATATAGGTTAACTATGGGTAATGACAGGGGAAAAATCCAAACCGGCAGTTTCATCGTATATACAATAACGCTAAAGTATAAAATTGATTATTACGGCGTTGTTTAGATGTACAACTTAAGAAGATAAATTACGATATATAAGTTTTGGTTAGTTTGGTTTGGTATAACCCCGGTTCGCGCTCTAGTGGCCGGGGTTATTTTATGATGTTTACTTCAGGAGCTATCGCGATGCCAAATTTGGCCTCCACTTCTTTTTGGATTTCGGTAGCCAGGTTCAAAACTTCCTCCCCGGTAGCGGTTCCATAGTTAACAAGGACAAGCGCTTGTTTGTCGTGTACTCCGGCATCCCCCTGGCGTTTTCCTTTAAAACCACACTGTTCTATAAGCCAACCTGCGGGTATTTTGATGAGATTTTCTCCCATATCATAAAATGGGACCTGAGGATTTTTTTTTCGTATCCCTTCAAAAACCTTTTTGCTAACCACGGGATTTTTAAAAAAGCTTCCACTGTTTCCAATCCTTTCTGGATCAGGAAGTTTTCTTTTTCGTATCGCAATTACGGCCTCTGAGATATCTTGGATTGTAGGTGAGACCACCGCCATTTCTTTAAGTTGCTCCTCAATAGCCCCATAGAATGTACGAAGGTTATGATTTTTCTTAGTGAGTCGGATTCGTATTGAGGTAACGATATATTTTCCTTTTGCTTCATTCTTGAAAATAGAATCCCTGTAACCAAATTGACAGTCTTCCTTGGAAAAATCCTCAAGTTCCTGATTTTCAACATTCATTGCTTCACAGCCTACAAAAATATCCTGGAGTTCTACACCATAAGCACCAATATTTTGTATTGGGGCGGTGCCTACATTTCCGGGGATCAGGGAAAGATTTTCAAGACCTCCGTAATCCCGTTCCAATGTCCATAGTACCAATTCATGCCAATTTTCACCGGCCATCACCTTTAAGACAATGGTATCATCATCTTCGTCGTACACCGAAATACCCTTTAGGTTAAGATGAACTACCAAAGCCTCAATATCTTTTGTGAGCAGAATATTACTTCCCCCTCCAAGTATAAGGCGATTGGGGAATGCTGAGAGTTGAAGCACCTTTTGTAGTTGTAACAAGCCGGTTACTTCTACAAAGTGTTTAGCCTTTGCCGCTATACCAAAGGTGTTATACGCTTTTAGGGATATGTTTTCAAGAATTTTCACGCTCCGGAATACTGTTGGAGGCCCGCTCTAAGAATCGCTACAGCTCTCTTGAGTACCGAGTTCTCGAGTACGTAGGCGATTCTGATCTGACGCTTTCCATGTTCCGGCGAAGCATAAAATCCAGCTGCGGGAGCCACCATCACGGTTTCTCCATCTACCTCAAAATGTTCCAGAAGCCATTGCGCAAAATGATCCGCATCTTCTAAAGGAAGTTCGGCAACGCAATAAAAGGCTCCGCTGGGACGTGCTATTTTGATCCCTTCAATCTTTTCCAACTCTGCAACCAAAAGGTCCCGTCTGGAGACATATTCTTCAATCACTTCTTCGAAATAGCTTTGCGGGGTATCGAGGGCAGCTTCACTGGCAATCTGGGCGAGAGTTGGTGGGGAAAGCCTGGCTTGGGCAAATTTTATTACCGTAGCAATTACAGCGGCATTTTTTGAAATTACGCAACCAATTCTGGCACCACACATGCTATAGCGTTTAGAAACAGAATCTATCACAATGGCGTGCTCTTCCAGACCGGGCTCACGTAAAATAGAGTGATGCGTTTTTCCGTCGTAGGCAAATTCGCGATATACTTCGTCCGCCACCAGGAAAAGGTCATTTTTTTTAACCAGATCTGCCAACTGTTGAATCTCCTGATGCGTATACAGATAACCAGTAGGATTACCGGGATTGCAAATAAGGATGGCTTTTGTCTTTTCCGTGATCCTTTTTTCAAATTCGGTAATGGGGGGTAAGGCGAAATTTGTGTCAATAGATGATA
>JANQHL010000256.1 GCA_028277085.1 Flavobacteriaceae bacterium | reverse complement strand
AAAACTATCTTCCGGGGATTGGGTTTTTAGCCTTCAACAACTATATTTTGGCTTCTCCTGCCATTGATTTGGATATACGGCCTAAATGGCTGCCCAAATTCGTTCGAAGCTATGGGCCTGATGCTTTTGCCGATTTCTTTTGGAGGGCTTCGGATGGTGCTTTCCAACAAGGTATCGTTAACTTTTCCCCCTTTGATTGGGTCTGGCAAACAGGAGGGCAGTTAGAATTCCGTATCCGTCAGGAATGGCAGGAGTTGGACGCGGCATTCAGGCCATTGGGCATTGAAATTGCTCCGGGTTCCTATCAGTTTGGGGTGTATGAGTTCAGTTTTGATTCCGATTTTTCCAGAAAACTAGCAGGAGGGGTGACTTACGGTACAGGGACGTTTTATGATGGGTCACTGGAAAGCTGGGATTTTGACGTTCGGATTTCCCCAACGCCATATATAGAGCTCATAGGTTCTTATACCCTAAACGGTTTTTCCAATTTGGGGGAGGAAGAAACGGATTTAACCACTAATTTGTTGTCTACTACGGCCAGGCTGGCGTTAAATCCGCGGGTTAGGCTTAACGGTTCCTACCAATGGAACAGCGCGAATGAAGCGAATATCTGGAACGTACGTTTTGCCTGGGAGTACCGGCCGCTTTCCTTCATTTTTATTGTCTTCAACAATAATGAAACGGAAGGATTCCCTTCGCAACCCAATTTGTTTTCACAACAGGAAGTGATCGGTAAGATCACCTTTTTAAAGCAGTTTTAGTAGCTACCATGAGCAGCATTTGAAATCAGAATTCCAAAGGCTGAGATTCACTGTCATTGTGTTGAAACTACTTAGGTTGCGCTGCGCAATTGCTACGTATGATTACAATGATTGTGTTTTCAAAACGAAGTTAATAGGAACACTGTACCCTACTTTGGCCTTTCTTCCTCGTTGTTGACCCGGGGTCATTTCCGGCAAAGCGGCGATTATTCGTATCGCCTCTTCTTCCAAAAGACGGTCTGGCCCCCGTTTCCTGATGTTCGCCACCTTGCCGCTGGCATCTATTTCGAAGGTGACGAATACCCTTCCCTTAATCCCCATCTCTAGGGCAGCCGAGGGGTAAACCAAATTTTCCCGAATATGCTCCTGTACTTTTTGGTTAAAGCATGCTCTTCTTTCCTCTTCACTTTCCAAACCCTCACAACCTGGGAATATAGGTGCCTTTTCTATAACGGCAAATGGCACTGATATTTCTTCTTCGACTTCTTCAACCGCAACATCTTCAACACGAACAACAGCATCTTCAATATAGGTTTCCTGGCTACTTTCCGTGCTTTCGATAATCGTTTCTTCAATTTCGACCACATCATCAACGATTTCTATGACATCCGGTGCATTTGGTGGTGGTGGAGGTGTTTCTGCTCGAACCTGTTCGGTTTTAGGAACCTCTTCACTGAAATCTTCTACTACCTGTATTAGTTCGGCAAGTTGTTGCGGTTTGTCATAGGTTTTCATTTCGAGAAGCCTCCATGTAGTGAACAACGCTAAATTGAGACCTATCAAAAAGTATAACCCAATGTTTCTATTTAAGTCTGCTTTAGGATACTTTTTAGGTTTCATGGCACTTACTTTTATGGTTTACATAAAGGTATTTTAGCCCGTTTACCTAGGAAATGACCCGCATCATGAACAATGACATCAAGTGTTAAAATTTGTTCGATACTATGCAATACTTCGCATGCTCTTGTGGGCTTTCTAGAGCTGCTCAAGAAGCAATACAGATCTCTGAAATGAAAACATACCGCTCTGAGATTTCGTAAAGGGCCATTACCTTAGTTAGCAGAAAAGGCCAATGAAAAGAAAATGCAACAATACCATGGCTTCATACAGCTTTACAGTTCAGGCTATAGCTGGATTACCAATAGCATCATTCTCATCATCTGTTGTAGAACCCCTAGTCATGGGGACGTCTGATTTTATAGCATTTGAAACGTATTACTCCTTTAAATATACAAAGCGCTCCAGACGTGCCAGTTCTTTGTCATCCACGTACTTACCAATTTCCTTTCGAAATTGTTCCATACTCGTATAAGGGCGATATTCTTCAAATTCATGCGCCATACGGTTGCCAACCCCAGGCAGGGCCTTGATGTCTTCTTCAGCTGCGCTATTGAGTTCTACGGGGACAAACACATAATTCTCATAACGGTCCACTTCAGCTTCATCTACATATTTTCCAATTTCGCGTCGAAACTGCTTGATACTGGTATAAGGGCGATACTCTTCAAATTCATGCGCCAATCGGTCACCTACCCCAGGGATCATCTTAAAATCGGCTTCGGCGGTAGTGTTTAAATTAAAGGGGACAAAAACCTTTTGGTACAACACTTCCTTATCAATCTCGGTGCCTACAAGGGCATCAAAGTCGTTCATGCTTAGAAAGGGGCGTTGTTCCAGGATCTGGGAAACCAGTGCTGTAGAAAGCCCAAGGCCGGTTAAATCATCTTCGGTAGCCAGGTTGGCGTTGAACACGGTTGTGGTTGCCATCTTATCTGTGGGTTCCGTTTCAGGAGCTTTAGCGCTCGACTCCGTTGGTTCAGCGGTTGCAGCTTCCGGATCTGCTTTTGCCTTTGGGTCTTTACAAGCCAGGATTGCCACGCTCAATAGGGTTACCCCTAATACTAGTTTTGTAAATTTTCTCATCAGTTTTGTTTTAAGAGTAATATATATGAATAACCTAGTAATGCTAAAACGATCATACTGCCAGGGGCAAGCGCCGGTAACGCGCCTGACAAACTTTCCAAAAATAGCTCCCAGCCGTTGGCAGTGGGGGTCATCTCCTTTTCAAACTCGTAGTTGGCGCGCAGGTGCAAAAATGCTCCATAAAAACCACTAAGGGCCGTTAGGGCCAGTATGAATTTAAATACACTTAGTAAAAAGGCGGTTCGTTGAAAAAACAGCAGGAAAATAACTAAGATAGCAGTGCCTATACAGAGCAAAGGAATCAGTTGCAGCGTATCTTCGTAATGATCGAGCAGATAGAGTTCCAGTGCTGTTCCCAATAGCATAAACAAGAAAGCGGTGATAATGACCTTCTTTACCGGGAATGGTTTGGTGGTGTGCTTTTGTTGTTGCATTGGGAGGCTAAAAATAAGCAGGGCAGGTGGGTTATAAAAATTATTTAGAAAAATTCTAAATACTTCCAATTGGACCGGTTTTGGGGTATTGTACAGAAGTAGGCTCCTTTCTAACCGATAAGAGTAACAAACATCGGAAAACTAGTAGTGCTCAAAAAGAAAGCGGCTGAATCCTAACGCCGCTTTCTAAACCTAAATTCCTGAGAACACTTAGGAATAAGGTGTGCCACAAGAGCACATGCAAAGTTATATAGAATAATTCTAAATAAAAATGAAATAGTCTTTTTTTTCACGAATTTCAATGGCGTCGTGCATGCCGTAATTTGTGGTATATTTGCACGCAATTAAGTCATAATTGCAATGGAATTCCACCAAAACAAGATTGTAGGCGAAGGTTTAACCTATGACGATGTACTCCTGGTTCCCGGCTACTCCGAAGTGCTTCCCAGAGAAGTAGATATTACTTCACGATTTACCCGAAACATTCCAATCAACGTACCTGTGGTTTCTGCGGCCATGGATACGGTTACGGAATCCCAGATGGCGATTGCCATGGCCCGTGAAGGGGGAATAGGGGTCCTGCACAAGAATATGACCATTGAACAACAAGCCAATAAGGTGCGAAAGGTAAAACGGGCGGAGAGTGGGATGATCATGGATCCTGTTACCCTTCCTTTAGATGCTATTGTAAGGGACGCCAAGGCCAGTATGAAAGAACATAGCATTGGCGGTATCCCTATCGTGGATGCCACCGGAAAACTGGCGGGAATTGTCACCAACCGGGATCTGCGGTTTGAACGCAACAACGATCGCCCTATTGTGGAGGTAATGACCTCCGAAAATTTGGTGACCGCCGGGGTAGGCACTACGCTGGCAGAAGCTGAAGATATTTTGCAGGCCAATAAGATTGAAAAACTGCCGGTGGTGGATGATGGTCACAAATTAGTGGGGCTCATTACGTTTCGTGATATCACCAAGCTTACGCAAAAGCCTATCGCCAATAAAGATCGCTATGGCCGTTTACGGGTAGCTGCTGCGATTGGAGTAACCCGGGACGCGGTAGAACGTGCCGGTGCTCTCGTAAAAGCAGGAGTGGATGCTATCGTTATTGATACCGCACATGGACATACCAAAGGGGTAGTGGGGGCACTTAAAGATGTAAAAGCGGCGTATACGGATCTCGATGTCATTGTAGGTAATATTGCTACTGCTGAAGCGGCGCGTTATTTGGTGGATGCGGGAGCGGATGCGGTTAAAGTAGGGATTGGTCCCGGATCGATTTGTACCACACGTGTCGTGGCCGGAGTTGGATTTCCACAGTTTTCGGCTGTGTTAGAAGTAGCCTCCTCCATAAAGGGAAGTGGGGTGCCGGTAATTGCCGATGGCGGTGTGCGCTATACCGGGGATATTCCCAAAGCGATTGCAGCTGGAGCGGACACGGTTATGTTGGGATCGTTGTTAGCAGGTACCAAGGAATCTCCGGGAGAAACGATTATCTATGAAGGGCGGAAATTTAAGAGTTACCGCGGTATGGGCTCTGTGGAAGCCATGAAAGAAGGCAGTAAAGATCGCTACTTCCAGGATGTGGAAGATGATATCAAAAAGCTAGTGCCGGAAGGTATAGTGGGAAGAGTGCCCTACAAAGGGGATCTATACGAAAGTATGCACCAGTTTATTGGGGGTTTGCGTGCCGGAATGGGCTATTGTGGGGCTAAAGATATCAGTACGCTGCAGGCATCAGGGCGATTTGTAAAAATTACTTCCCGTGGCATACATGAGAGCCATCCACATAATGTAACGATAACTAAAGAGAGCCCGAATTACAGCAGGTAATTATTTCCCCGCCCCTGAGTAACTATTCCAGTCCTGATCTTTATAGATGTCATCCCCAAAAAAACGCGCAATCTTTAGGAACGGTTTGGCTTTTTGATAGCCCGGGACCGGAGATAGCATTTTGAGGTCCTTATCGAGAAATACTACTGTGGGATAGCTCATACGGTTTTGCAACAACGCGGCGGCTAACTCATGGTATCCCTTTCGACCAGAAGGTACGTATTTGAACGTTCTTCCGTCAAATTCTATGGGCGCTTTCCCCTCTGCATCAAATTTTACCATATAAAAGTTTTCCTGCATGTATTGGGCTACTTCTGGATTTTGAAAGGTATCCTTGTCCATTTTTTTGCACCAGCCACACCAATCGGTGTACACATCAACAAAAACCTTTTTGGTATTGCCTTCGTTTTGGGTAAGTGCTACGGCCTCTTCCCAGCTTAGCCACTGGATATCCTGGGCGTTCACTGAAAATACGAAGAGCAAGCAAATAGTAAGTACTAACGTCCGCATGTTGTAAGTTTTGAGTTAAGTCCTAAGACCCTACCAAAACTAACGAAAATTGTGCCATTTTATTTCTCGGTAAGCGATTTTGGGGCTGTTTCGAATAAAGTTGAGGTATCTATCTGGTTTCGGAGGATGTCGTCAAAGGTTTCCCGTTCCCGGATCAGATGAGCTTTTCCCTGATACCAGAGTACTTCTGCCGGTCGATAACGGGAATTGTAATTACTGGACATGGTATAGCAATAGGCACCTGCATTTCGAAATGCAAGAATATCCCCCTCGGCGATCTCACTTATACGTCGGTTACTGCCAAAAGTATCCGTTTCACAGATATAGCCCACTACAGAATAGTAGCGTTCCCTTCCCTTGGGGTTGGAGATATTTAGGATCTCATGTTGCGATCCGTAAAGCATTGGGCGTATCAGGTGGTTAAAGCCGGAATCTACCTGTGCGAAAACGGTAGAAGTGGTTTGTTTGACCACATTTACTTTGGTCAGAAAATACCCCGCCTCGCTTACTAAAAATTTGCCAGGTTCAAAGGCAAGGGTGAGTGATTTCCCGTATTCCTCGCAAAATGCATTAAACCGAAGTGAAAGTTTTTTGCCCAGTTCTTCCACGTTGGTTTGAATATCTCCTTGCCTGTAGGGGACCTTGAAACCACTACCAAAATCTATAAACTCCAGGTCCGGGAAGTGTTTAGCCGTATCAAACAGGATTTCAGAAGCATAGAGAAAGACATCTATATCCAAAATGTCGCTTCCGGTATGCATATGAATGCCATTGATGTTCATCTTTGTCAATTCCACGATCCGTAACAAATGGGGGATCTGGTGGATGCTGATGCCAAATTTGGAATCAATATGGCCCACAGAAATGTTTGAGTTTCCGCCCGCCATCACATGGGGATTAATTCGGATGCAAACCGGGATATCCGGATGTTTGTTGCCGAATTGCTCCAAAACGGAAAGATTATCGATGTTGATCTGAACGCCAAGGGCGGCCGCTTCCTCAATTTCCTCCAAAGAAACCCCATTGGGGGTATAAATAATGCTTTCCGGGGCAAAGCCTGCCAATAATCCCAGCTTTACTTCCTGTATGGAAACCGTATCCAATCCACTTCCTAAATGGTTCATCAACCGTAGAATGGAAAGGTTGGAAAGTGCTTTGGCAGCATAATTTAGCCGCAAGTGATCTACTTGGCGGAATGCCTGGGTCAGTTTTCGGTACTGCGAACTGATCTTTTCGGCATCGTAAACGTAAACCGGGGCACCATAGGTCCCAGCAATATCCAATAAATGGGAGGTTTCCATATTTCGATTTTTGTCAAAACTAAAAGATTGGTTTGGGGAGCACAAGATTTTTAGCACAAAATATATAATTCTAACAAATTGTTATAAAAATAACAAGGTGATTCAGTTGTATCGTATGTGTTCAGGGTGTATTTTTAGGGGAAATCTATGCTATGAAATTACCTTTGTTTCCCTTACAATCCGTTTTTTTTCCGGGAGAGACCGTACCGCTCCATATTTTTGAAGAACGTTACAAGCAATTGATAAACGATTGCAGGGAAGACGCCATTACTTTTGGGATACCGGTATACATTGGTAAAACTATTGAATATGGCACAGAGGTACAACTTGTGGAAGTTGTAAATACGTATGAAGGAGGAGAACTGGATGTGGTTTGTGTTGCCCGGCAGGTGTTCAAAGTGCTTACGTTTGACAATGAAATGGAGGGAAAACTGTATGCCGGTGGGATTGTGGAATTTTTAGAATCCGATAATGATGCGGCGCTCGATTTTCGGAAGGAAGTATTTGAAAAAATGAAAGCGTTGTACGATTTGATGGCTGTTCAGTTTCCTCCCATAGCTTTCGATCAATTTAACAGCTATGCCTTTGCTCACAAAATGGGACTTACTTTCGAACAGGAATATGAGCTGTTAAAATTGACGAACGAAACCCAACGGTTGAACTATATTTCCCAGCATTTAGATACGACAATAGCCGTTCTCGACCAAATCAATAAAACCAAAGCGGTCATTGAAATGAACGGTCATTTCAAGAACTTTGACCCCCTGGACTTCAAGGATTTTACGGTAAACTAGCCCTGGTATTCCGGTAAACCTTAATTCTTGCGTGATAATTATAAATTAAGGTGGTGGTTTGCTATTTTTGTCACGCAAAATTTAACACCAAAGGCATATGAATCTTCATGAATACCAAGGCAAGGAAATATTGGCAAGCTTTGGAGTGCGTGTGCAACGGGGAATAGTTGCCCACAACGCTAAGGAGGCGGTGGACGCTGCCAAGCAATTGACACAAGAAACAGGCACAGGTTGGCACGTCATTAAAGCTCAAGTACATGCGGGAGGCCGTGGTAAAGGTGGAGGTGTAAAGTTGGCCAAAAACCTAAAAGAGGTGGAAGAGTTGGCAGGGAACATTATCGGGATGCAATTGGTCACTCCGCAAACCTCTGCCGCCGGGAAAAAGGTACACCAGGTACTGGTTGCAGAAGATGTCTATTATCCTGGAGATAGCGAGACCAGTGAGTTCTATATGTCGGTATTGCTGAATCGCGCTATAGGCCGAAATATGATTATGTATTCCACTGAAGGAGGAATGGATATCGAAGAAGTAGCAGAGAAAACCCCCCATCTTATTTTTACAGAGGAAATTGATCCGGCAACCGGACTTTTACCCTTCCAGGCCCGGAAGATTGCATTTAACCTGGGATTGTCAGGAACAGCGTTCAAAGAAATGATCCGTTTTGTCTCTGCCTTGTATAAAGCCTATGCAGAAAGCGATGCCAGTCTTTTTGAGATTAACCCGGTGCTAAAAACCTCCGATGACAAGATCATGGCTGTTGATGCTAAGGTTACTATTGATGATAATGCCCTATACCGCAGGAAGGGCTATGCAGAAATGCGCGACCTTAGGGAAGAGAACCCTATAGAAGTGGAAGCGCGGGCGGTAGGCCTCAATTATGTGGACCTGGATGGTAACGTTGGTTGTATGGTAAACGGTGCAGGTCTGGCGATGTCTACTATGGATTTAATAAAAATGGCGGGCGGAGAACCTGCAAATTTCCTTGATGTTGGGGGCACTGCTGATGCAAAAAGAGTGGAGCAGGCGTTTGAGATTATCTTAAAAGATCCCAATGTAAAAGCGATCCTGGTAAACATATTTGGTGGGATTGTACGTTGCGACCGTGTTGCTCAGGGTATAGTGGATGCCTATAAGAACATGGGAGATACTATCCAGGTACCAATTATTGTACGATTACAGGGAACCAATGCTGAATTGGCCAAAGAAATTATTGATAATTCAGGTCTTGCCGTTCATTCTGCAGTGCAGTTTCAAGAGGCGGCAGATAAGGTAAAGGAGCTAGTTGGATAGTATGTAGCATACATTTAAGTATAAAAGGCCCCTAAGGGCCTTTTTTTATGCCGTATTCCAGGATGGGGAAAAGTTCCGGTAGTAAAAATGCGTTAAAAAACAACATCCAGGTAACATTTTTTCCGGTGCTGTCGTCTTTTCGATATATCATCAATCAATTCATAATCTTAAAATCGAACAATCATGAGAAAAAAGAACATGCTTACCGTTTTAGCCGCCTTGTTTTGTGTCGTATGGGTTAGTGCCAATTCCCCTGTAGTAAAAAAACCAAAAGTGAGTATTACCGAACAGCTTCAGAGCATCTTGTCAGATAATTACATTTTGGTACACCATGGAGATGCCACTGCCCGGGTGGTATTCAAAATAAATGAGCAGGGGAGGATCGAAGTTTTGGAGGTTATTACAAAAAGGAAGGATGTCAAACTGTTTATCGACCGAAGGCTGGAAGGCAGGATCATCGCAGTAGGTAATACTGCGCGTGGAGAAGTATTTGCGGTAGATGTCAGGATCACTTCTTGATCGAAGTAGTAGAGTGAAGTAGAGGGGTAATGTTTTAATAACATTGCCCTTTTTTGTTTTTCGCACGAAAAAGTACACTTGTCAAAAGAGTTGATAGCGGGTAATCCAATTCGTTATTATTTCAACTAAACTTTGTGATATTTTAGGAAAATAGCTGTGGTATCAGGGTGAAGTGTTGCTTGAGGACTCAATTTTAGCAGAAGGTTATCAATTTTAAGTATGCATTAAATTCAAACCGCAAATTACCGGGAAGTGGTACTGCATCGTAATTTTACAGCGACAAATGGAAGGGAGTGATAGCTTTAAAAGAGTGTTAAAATCATAATTTATGGTAACATTCCTATTTTTCCGGCGTCTTCTATGCATATTCATCAAATTTATCAAATCTCAAAAAACGAAATCATCATGAGAAAAATTAGTCTAGTTTTTGTAGCCGCAGCATTGTTTGCTACAGCCACGGTTTCTGCCACCACTCCCGGAACCACTAACCCAACGAAAAAGCTTTCTAGCCAGATTTACAAGATGTTGGAAGCAAACACTTTTGAAGTTCAGAATGAAGTAACTGCTGATGTACGGTTCACCATTAATAGAGAAGGCGAAATCGTGGTATTGTCTGTAGACACAGAGGACAAAGCTTTGGAAGGCTTTCTAAAAGGAAGACTGAATTACAAGAAGGTAGAGCTACAAAATGCAAAAGAAGGGAAGTTATATACAATCCCTGTACGAATTACGGCCTAAAGAACTGTAATTATTTGAATTAGTCATGAAAATCCCGGATTATCCGGGATTTTTTGTTTTTACTGCTCATGCGGGTTTTTGCCTTGCCAAGAAATCAACAATACCCTCTTAGTGCCCTTAAGTACCAGGCGCTGGCGAACAGATCGAATAGCCTCTATACCCCTTTCATGATCAAGAAAACGACATATTGACAGTAATTCTTGTTAATATAATGCCAAAATGACACAAAATGGTATTGGTACACCTTTTGTCTATTAGATGTTGAGTTTAATGCAAAAATTAATCACATGTTAGCAAAAAGAAACAATTTAATATTCCCAAGTGTATTCGATGAATTTTTCAAGCCCGACTGGTTTGGTGGGGTGAACACGGTATCGTCAACTGTTCCTGCGGTCAATATTAAGGAAGGGGAAAAAGACTTTTCTCTGGAGCTTGCCATTCCTGGGTTCAAAAAAGAAGATTTTAACATAGAAGTAGACAACGATGTGCTCACTATTTCATCTGAAGTAAAAGCGGAAAAAGAAATTAAAGAAGAAAATTACACTCGAAGAGAGTTTAGGGTAGCCTCTTTTAAAAGGGCGTTCACACTTCCCGAAACTGTAGATGCAGACAATATTAACGCAGCCTACGAAGATGGAATTTTGAAATTAACCCTTCCCAAAAAAGAAGAGGCATTACCCAAGCCAAAACGCCTGATCGAAATTGGATAAGAAGTTTAACAGTATCATGGAGTCTTTACGACTCATTTCATGATGGTTGGTTTGTTTAGTTGGTTAGTTAGAAAAGCCCCGCATATTTGCGGGGCTTTTCTCATTCCTGTTCCTGAAGTATTTTAATTTCATCCCGCAGCTTGGCGGCTTCCATGAAGTTGAGTTCTTTTGCTGCCTTTTCCATAGCTTTGCGTTTTTGCCGGATCAGTTTCTCCTTTTGTTCCGGGGTAAGGTATTCCAGGTCCGGTTCAGCGGCCCGTAGTGCCTCTTTTTCATAATGGTAAGTAGATACAGAGTTTTTAGCCAAGGCGTTATCCAAACTCTTGTTTAGCGCTTTCGGAACAATATTATGCTCCAGATTGTAGGCCGTCTGCTTTTCCCTTCTGTAGTTGGTCTCATCAATTGTCTTTTGCATGCTTTCTGTGATCGTATCAGCATACATGATCGCTTTTCCATTTAGGTTTCTGGCTGCCCTGCCCACGGTTTGCGTCAGTGATCGGTTACTGCGTAAAAAACCTTCTTTATCTGCATCCAAAATGGCCACCAGGGAAACCTCGGGTAGGTCCAAACCTTCCCGTAGCAGGTTTACCCCAACCAGCACGTCAAAAAGGCCCTTTCGCAGATCCTGCATGATCTCCACCCGCTCCAGGGTATCCACATCGCTGTGAATGTATCTGCAGCGTACATCAATTCGCGCTAAATACTTGGTAAGTTCTTCCGCCATTCGTTTGGTTAACGTGGTCACCAAGGTCCGCTCATCCAATTCCACTCTTTTCTGGATCTCCTCCACCAGGTCATCAATTTGGTTTATGGAAGGACGTACTTCGATCTCAGGGTCTAGCAATCCGGTCGGCCGGATCACTTGTTCCACATACACCCCCTCACTCAATTGCAATTCGTATTCCGCAGGGGTGGCGCTTACATAGATTACCTGATTTTGAAGGGCTTCAAATTCCTCAAACTTTAGCGGTCGGTTGTCCAGCGCTGCAGGCAGTCGGAATCCGTAGTCCACCAAATTCTCTTTGCGGGAACGGTCGCCGCCATACATGGCATGTACTTGCGGAATGGTCACATGACTCTCGTCCACAACCATGAGATAATCCTTGGGAAAGTAGTCCAACAAGCAAAAGGGTCGCGTCCCTGGTGCCCGACCATCCAGATAGCGGGAATAGTTCTCGATACCGGAGCAATACCCTAATTCCCGAATCATCTCCAGGTCAAAATTGGTACGTTCCTCGAGTCGTTTGGCTTCCAGAGGTCTGGCAATTTCCTTAAAGTAATCCACCTGTTTCACAAGGTCATCCTGAATTTCCCGGATGGCATTCTGTAATACGTCCGGAGAAGTGACAAACATGTTGGCCGGATAGATATTGAGATTGTCGTAGATCTCAATCACACTATTGTTGTGCGGGTCCAGCGCTTCAATTTCTTCAATCTCATCACCAAAAAAATGGATGCGGAAAGCGTGATCGGCATAGCCCGGAAAAACATCTACTACATCGCCCTTTACCCTAAAATTACCATTCCTGAAATCGCCAGTGGTCCGGGAATAAAGACTCTGGACCAGTTGGTGTAATAATTTGGTCCGGGAGATGACCTGGTCGCGATGTATAGAAATAACGTTCTTTTGAAATTCTATAGGATTCCCTATTCCATAGAGGCAAGATACTGAGGCAACCACCAAAACATCCCTTCGTCCGGAAAGCAAAGAGGAAGTAGTGCTCAACCGAAGCTTTTCAATATCCTCATTTATGGAAAGGTCCTTTTCAATATAAGTTCCACTGGTCGGGATATAGGCTTCGGGTTGATAGTAATCATAGTAGGACACAAAATACTCAATAGCGTTCTCGGGAAAAAACTGTTTGAACTCAGAATAGAGCTGTGCCGCAAGGGTCTTATTATGTGCTAAAACCAAGGTTGGCCGTTGTACCTGTGCTACCACGTTGGCAATCGTAAAGGTTTTTCCGGATCCTGTTACCCCTAAAAGAGTTTGATGCGGCTCCTTGGAAAGGATGCCCTGGGCAAGTTGAGAAATAGCCTGAGGTTGATCCCCCGTAGGATTAAATTCGGAGACGACTTTAAATTTCATGGTTCAAAGTTATGAAAGGAGGGGAGCACACGAAAGCTGAGCACACTATTAGTTAGCGTTTCAAAGCGAAGAAACCCTGCACCATACGATCCTGGTCATCAATAGCTTTGAACCAATAGCTCCCTGCCGGAAGCTGTCTCCCGTTAAAGGTGCCGTCCCAACCCTGGGAGTTTTGGTCAATCTCTCGTAGAAATGTACCGAAACGATCATAGATCTGGATACTTTGAAGGACGATATTTTCCCCTTCTTCGGGCTGAATAAACTGCCAAAAATCATTGATGTTATCACCGTTTGGCGTAAAAAATTTGGGAAATCCTTCCACCGTAAGGTTCTGTTCAAAGGTCTCCTGGGCGATACCACAACCATTTTTATCCCGGACATAAATGGTGCGGTTTCCAGGGGGAACTCCCCGGAGTACATTGCTGTCCTGATAGGGGCCGTCTATATTGCCAATAGCAAATTCGTAATCCCCTGCACCAGATACTTCTACAGTAATATCTAAACCCGTTGCGGTATCTCTAATATCGAGGTTGTTAATAGTAGCAATTTCAGAGGATACTACCCTAAAATCCAAAATGGTAGGGCATTCTATCATACTTCCTGATGCTGAAACAATATTGTACGCTTCAAGAAAATAATTCCCGGGCTCATCTATAGTTACATCGGCGCCTTCCTGTATAATAGAAGGGTTACCAATGGCATCTACCTGCCACCAGCGATATCCATCTGCTCCTACCGGAGCGGTTAGCGAGAGGGGTTCAAAGTTCTCACAGAAAGTGAAGTCCTCGGGAAAATCCAATTCGGGGTTTGGCGTAACAAATTCCCCAACGTTGGGATCAAAAAATGGATTACAACCCACCAAAGTTGAAAACGTTTCCTGGCCGCAACCAATGGCATCTCCGGAATCGTTGAAGGGAACGATGGTGATAAAAAAAGTTCGATTGGGTTCAAAGTCAATGACAAAGGTGCTATTTGTAAAAA
>JANQHL010000237.1 GCA_028277085.1 Flavobacteriaceae bacterium | reverse complement strand
TAATTGTCCCGCCGATGTTTTTTCGTTTAGCAGAAGAAAAAGTAATCGTGCATGGCCGTTTGGCTATTGCTGTTCAAAAAAGTACGAATTTCCTTCTGGGATCGGGTATTTGCAACAGTAATAATACTTTGCGGCTGCTCCAAGGATTTTAGTATTGAAAAATGGAGCAATACTTTCCCATAAAATTTTTTGTCGATTTTGTTGGGATTATCGCATAACCAATAAAAATTTATCTTTTTGTTTACAAGTTGTTTTGCAATGGTCTTTCCCTTAAAACCTGCACCCCATATTACTAGGGGCCTGTTGGCATCGTAGTCTAATTTCAGAAAATAATGCAATTTGATATCTAAAAAATAATTTTGGGCATAATGGTGATGACTGCGCGAAGTTCTTTCCGGATAATCTCTCCAAAGATGTAGTACCTTATGACAGGGAATTACTTGAAGCTGTTTTTCATAAAAACGAAACGCAAGGTCGTAATCCTCAGGGTAGCGTTCCGGCCGGAAAGCATCACATCTTTCAAGATCTTCTTTGTACACCATCCAGCACGGCGAGGGAATTACGCATTCTTTATAGATCTCGTTAAAATTAGTTCCCCGGGCAGTAAGTAGATTGAGCCATTGTTCATATTTGGCATATCCATCGCTAATGCCTTGGTTTGAAAAATAACGTACCTGACCTACCGAAAGGTGGCCCTTACCTGAATTATGCAAAGCCGTTACCATTTCTTTTAACCGTTCAGGCGACATAATGTCATCAGAATCCATTCGGCTTATAAATTCTCCCGAAGCATTTCCATAGGCCGTCCGCAAGGCTGGGATTATGCCTTGACCTAGGTTTTCGTAAACGCAAATCCTACGATCTTTTTGACTGTAGGCATGGACGACTTCCTTGCTTTTGTCCGTAGAATGATCATTTACAGCTATCACCTCCCAATCTACATAGGTTTGTACCAAAATTGAATCTAAACATTCCGACAAGAATTGTTCAGTATTTCTGAAAGGGATTAGGATACTTACCAAGAGGATACTAACTCAAAAGTGAATATGAAATCAACAGGCGACCTTCTTTCTTCCATCTAATCCATCCCTTGCCTGTCGCCTTAAAATTTGAATCCAATAATTGCACCAATAACCATTCCTCTTTGACTAAAACAGGCCGCATAAAGGAAAAACTACTTTCAACGGTACTGGCATGTTCCAGGGGTTTGATCCTAATTTCTTGATACGAATTAGGAACGAAAGCTACCGTACTTACGGACAATAAAAATTTCGGCCATGTAAGGACCTTTCCTTGACGCAAATCAATATAGCGGGTGTTACGGGTAGCTGAGTTTACAATTACTTCAGCAAATTCAGTTCCTAAAGACTGTATTCTGAAATAAAGAATATCATAATCCAATTTTAAATGTTCAGGCAATAACCATGATGGTGCCTGGGCAATTTCATATCCTCCGATCTCCTTTTTTTTAAAAACAACACTGTCCTTCGGAGAGTGGTCGTCCACAGTTTTCTCCCAGTTAGGATTCCCATAAAAGTACAGCACTGGATTGTCAAAAAAGTTGGGTTTAAAAAAGCCTAGCCCCAAATCATTTGATAGCAAACCTTCCCTTTGTAGAGCAGTGTTGGCAATGGCCAGTAAACGGATACTTTCAGCGGGTTTTGTAGGTTTTAGCTCTTCCAAAGGTTCAGCTGCTTTCTCACGTAGCTTGTTTCGTTCATTGGCCTTGAAGAGGATCAATAAAACCCCGGCTAAAACAAAGATGCCAAAAAGAAGATTGAGTCTAATGATAATCTTGTGCTTCAAATGATAAGCCGCAAAAAAGGAGAGAATTAAGGCAACTATAGAAAAAATAACACCATGGCCCAAAACGATGGCCGCTGCGGCCAGTCCCTGATTCTTTCCTGCGTCAATCCAATTAGCATATAACAATCCTATTAAAAAAAAGACCATTACGGTAAGTAAGTAGAGTAAAAGACAGGCCGGTTTGAAGAGCTTTTTCATTCAGCTATTGCTTCTAAGGCTTCTGCGATGGCAGCTGCTACCAACTTTTCCATGACGGCGTATCCTTCCTTTGTAAGGTGAACTTCATCTGTGGTATACGCCGCAGGTAATCCATTCCTTTCGTCGGCCATGGCGGAGAAGTAGTCCAAATAGGGCACATTTTGTTCCGAAGCTACGGAGGTAAGCAGCGCATTGAGCTTGGGAATCTTCACATTGGGAGCTTTTCCGGGTCTCCATGGATAATCATAGGCCGGTAGTACCGAACAAACAATCGGAAGGATATTATTGATTTTTGCTAATTCCACCATCGATAAAATGTTATCGCGTATTTGCTCCAGGCCCATCGGGCCCGTATTCCCGGCTATGTCATTGGTACCTGCTAAAAGAACCACGATCTTGGGCTGCAAATCAATAACGTCTTGCCTGAACCTGAGCAACATTTGGGGAGTGGTTTGGCCCCCTATTCCCCTGTTAACATAATTGGGGTTAGCAAAAAATGAAGGGTTGGCTGTTGCCCATCCTTCCGTGATAGAATTTCCCATAAACACCACTCTTTGCTCAGTCGATCCCGGGGTTTGAAGCGCTGCATTGGCCTCCTGGTACTTTAAAAGATTAGGCCAATCCTGCGAAGAGGCCTTTTTACCAGAAAACAGCAAGGACAGCATAACGAAAAGAACACTAATTTTTCTCATTGGTCTTTGGAGGGGTTATCATGATATGTGCGCGGTGCGTTCCGGGATCCATCAGCCACGCATGCCCGGGTGGAGTAGGGGTAGTGGGGAGGCCCGTAGATTCGCCAGTAGCGAAGGGGAGGTAAAAGACATAGCGAACGTATGGGTTTTCAATTTCTCCGGTATCGCCGTTGACGATCCCGGTGAAAACGCACAAAGTCGATTTATCCGGCATTTTAAGTTTTCCGGATTTTACCTCAGCTTCCCGGATATCAAAGATTTCCTGGAATTCCCTTCCCTGGGCCTTCAATTCTCTGCCACGTGCCATAAACGGATCCAAATCCTTATGGTACGCGGCCGTTGAAAACTTTTCATTATTGGGATCATCGGCAAGCGCAATGTAATCATTAGTCCCCTCTTTCAGGGTCGTAAATTTTCCCTCTGCATCATATCCGTAGACCTTAGCCCCTTCCCGGTAATCTTCCGGAACAGCCATCAAAGCTGTTTTTATTTGCCAGTCTTTTGGAGGGATTTCCTGGGCTATACCAATCTCAAGGAAAAAAAGGGCAAAAATTGCAAGTACTATTGTTTTCATCATTTTAATATTTAGCTGATTCTCCGTTAGTCATCGTCCTTTGAATAAAGTTGCGCAGATCGTCATTGGCTTTCTTCAAATCCTCACGACGCAAGTACATCATGTGACCAGAGCGATAGCCTTGAAATTCAAAGCGGTCCTTCATTCTTCCGCTAGGGTCTATTTGCCACATGGTGTATTTGGCATTAAAATAGGTGGTGGCACCATCATAATATCCGGATTGCACCAATACATTTAAATACGGATTCTGCGCCATGGCCTGGCGTAGGTTGTCCCGGGTATTATCATCTTCATTGTTCCAGGGGCGCACAGGCCCGAACATGTTGTACTTAATATCCGTTTTAAAGCCAAGTTCCTCTTGCAAATAATAGTTTATGGCTGGGGTAAAGCTGTGCAACCAGGAGGTGATTTCCGAATTGTAGTCCGGACGTTCTCCAAATAGTATTTTATCTATTCCGCGGTATCGGCTGTCTAAGCGCCCAACCGTAAACCCACCTCTTTCTTTCATTAAATTTTTCCAGAAAAAAGCAGTGGGAACATCCAGGTTGTGGTCCAAAATATCCTTTTCTTTTAAACCGGAGTAGTAGGCCATTTTTTTGGCAATTTCCTGACGTTCTGAAGTAGCAATGAACCCACCTTTGGCGATAGCTGGAATGAGTTGATTGATCGTGAATTCTTCCGATTCAGGCAGCACCTCTAATAGGTCTTTACTTTGTAACTCAGCAGGCAGTGCCTTGTGATGCCAGGCCGATGCCGTATAATACGGCAAGTTAAGCGCACTGGAAACGGGCCCTCCTACGCGAATTACCTTGTAATCTGCTGGCGATACCATAATAACACCATTGAGATACATCCATTGCTGGTTCTGCAAGGCCAGGGAAAGTCCCATAACCCGGGTACCCCCATAGCTTTCCCCTATAATATACTTGGGGGAACGCCAGCGATTGTTTCGCGTAACAAAAGTATTCATCCATTCAGCCAGATACTTTACATCCGCATTGATACCAAAAAACTTATCCCTATCCACTTCTTTGCCGGTTTCCGGAATCGTCCTGGAGTACCCGGTATTAGCAGGGTTGATGTAGACAATATCGGTTACGTCCAATACGGAATAAGGATTTTGCTTTACGCCGTAGGGCTGTACAGGATAGCCTTCATCATCTATCTTTAGGATCCGGGGACCTGTATACGCTAAATGCATCCATACTGAACCAGAACCCGGCCCCCCGTTAAAAGAGAACATGATAGGGCGTTCATCTCTGTTTTTAATATTATTTCTAGTATAATAGGTATAATGTAAGGATGCAATAGGTTTTCCCATCTCATCCCAAACAGGTTGTGTTCCGGTAATGGCAGTGTAGCTAAGGTTAACCCCGTTTACGGTAACATTATGCTGTGTAGTAATCGTAGTATCAATATGTAATTTACGCTCCTGTCCGGATAGCGAACAAATGGCAAAGCCAACAAAGAGTAATGCGATTTTCTTCATTTACGAGTTGAAATTAGTCTTCTCTAAAAATAGGGATTTTGGTTAATAAACCTTAAAGTGCAGTGAAGGCCACATTCATTTGTGTATTTTAGGGAAAATCACGGGCCTTATGAAAACAATTTCCAGAAGAAGTTTTGCTAAACAGTTCACCAAAGGCGCTGGAGCCGTTGCTTTGGCCTCCCACTTACCGCTTGCCTGTGCAATGAAGAGCAGTGTGCAAAAGAAAAAACTAGGAGTGGCACTTGTTGGATTGGGGAGTTATAGCACCTATCAGTTAGCCCCTGCTCTGGAGGATACGGAGTACTGTTATTTGGCAGGGATCGTAACGGGAACAACGGAAAAGGAAAGCATTTGGGCCAGGAAATACAATATTCCAGCTGAAAACATTTTCAACTATTCCAATTTTGATGGGATCAAGGACAATAAGGATATTGACATTGTTTACGTGGTTTTACCCAATTCCATGCATGCGGAATTCTCCATTAGGGCCGCCAAGGCCGGAAAACATGTAATCTGCGAAAAACCAATGGCCATGAATGTGGCGGAGTGCGATGAGATCATCCGGGCATGTGAGGCGGCCGGAGTAAAATTAGGCATGGGATATCGGCTGCATTCGGAGCCCTACACGCAAGAGGTGAAACGTTTTGTTCGGGAAAAGACCTTTGGAGAAATCCTGTATGTTTCTACCGATGCGGCATACAGATCGACTTCTAATCCAGGTCAATGGCGTCTGAACCGGAAACTATCAGGGGGAGGAGCTTTGGTCAATATGGGCGTGTACGCCATCCAGAGCGCTATTTATGCCACAGGGCAAAACCCGGTTTCCGTGACCGCCCAGGAGTTTAGCACACGTCCGGAATATTTTAAGGATACGGATGAGACCATTACCGCTCAATTTGAATTTCCCAGTGGGGCGGTGGCCAACATCATGACATCGCATAACGTTCGCTCCAATAGGCTATTTGCTACTTGCACTAACGGATGGTTCGAACTGGATCCGGCCAGTACCTACATTCCATTGGCGGGAAGAACTTCCAGTGGACCG
>JANQHL010000223.1 GCA_028277085.1 Flavobacteriaceae bacterium | reverse complement strand
GTTGGGGCATTATTTTTTGCGACATATTGAACGCAATGCAATTCTCCTGTTTTTGGTGCCGGCGGATAGCAAGGATATTGCTAAAGAGTATACCATCCTATTGAATGAACTTCAAAGATACAATCCCGAACTATTGGATAAACAACGTCTACTGGCCATCTCCAAATGCGATTTATTGGACGACGAACTCATGGAGGAAATGAACCATCTCCTCAAAGAAGAGTTGCCGGAGGTTAACTTCATTTTTATTTCTTCTGCTGCCCAAAAAGGAATACAACAACTGAAGGATAAACTTTGGGTGTTATTGAACGATTAGTGCTAGTATTTTTCTAATGGCCTTTCTTTATTTGTAACTTTAGGTATGGTACGACCCTATATCTTTATTGCCACGCTTTTGGTGCTCACCGTCTCCTGCAGTTCCGTACGAGTGAACTACGACTATGATGGCGCTACCGATTTTTCCAATTATGTTACTTACGACTATTTCATAGACATGGAAACGGGTTTGAGCCAGTTGGATGAGAAGCGATTGTTGCGTGTCTTGGATTCCACCCTTCAGTCCAAAGGGCATTTGCTCTCCGGGGAGCCTGATTTTTTGATCAATATTATGTCCCAGGAATATCAAGGGGGTTCGCAAAGTAATGTCGGCGTTGGAATAGGAGGGACCAACCGTAATGTTGGAGGAGGGTTATCCATCGGTATTCCGGTAGGGAATACCTCATGGGAACGGCGTATCCAATTTGATTTTGTAGATGCTCAGAAAAATGTATTGTTCTGGCAGGGTGTATCGCAAAGTGGTTTTCGTGAAAATGCCTCTCCATTGGTTCGTGAAGAGCAATTGCGTAAAGTGGTTGAAAAAGTGTTCTCCAAATATCCCCCAAAGGCAAAGTAGTCTCTACCTGCTGCTAAATGACCGTTTAAAACGGACTCGTTACCGCTTATCATTATTTTCTGTTAATAACTATATGCATTCTTTACTTTTGGGGTGTAACAAATTTTAGGAATGAATGACCAACCATTTATTCCAAGCAAAACTTATTTAAATCTCGTTTTTATGAATACAATCAAAAAATGTGCAGTCATAGTATCACTGCTTATAACTGTCGTAATCGCCTCGGCCCAGGATGTTGCTGGTTCCTGGAAAGGTACGCTAAATGTTCAAGGGGCGGAACTACCCTTATTGTTTAATGTTACTAATGAAAATGGTGAGTTATCGTCTACCATGGATAGTCCTTCGCAAGGTGCTACCGGCATCCCTATGGATGAAACTGTTTTTGTTGAAAATGAGCTTACCATTCGTTTTAAACAAGGGGGTATAAAATATGTTGGTGTTTTGGAAGGAGAGGAGCTAAAAGGCACCTTTTACCAGGGCGGCATGGAAATTCCTTTAAATCTCTCGAAAACAGAAAAGACCATTCCGGGAAACCCGGATTTGGTAAGTTCCGATGAGGAATTGGACGCACTTGCCGCTTTAGACAAGGGCGACTATAAGTACAGTGTTGAAGACTATTTTGCCAAGCCAAAAGCCTCTACTTTCCGATATTCTCCAGATGGGAAGTACATTTCGTACCGTGAGAAAGATGACAATGGAAAACGACATATTTATGTAAAAGATGTTGCCACGGGCGAAACGCAGCGAGCTATCGAAGAAAAAGAAGAATTAGTGAGAGGATATGCCTGGTTAAATAATTCCAGATTGGCGTATCTTATGGATAATGGAGGTGACGAAAACTACCATGTTTTTGCAGTAGATCTGGATGGTTCAAATTTAAAGGATTTGACCCCGTTTGATGGGGTGCAGGCCCAGTTCTCAAACCTTTTGGAGGAAGACAAAGAACATATTATTGTTTTGATGAACAAGAATAACCCTCAAATTTTTGAGCCCTTTAAAATAAACGTGGTTACCGGAGCGCTTGAGCAACTTTACACCAATGATGATCCCGCAAACCCAATTGTAGGGTACGATTTTGATAAAGATGGTAATCTTAAAGGATTTACAAAATTCAAAAATGGGGTGGATCAGGAAGTGTATTATACGGATGGCAAAGGCGGTTTCAGTGTGATAAAAAGCCTTAATTGGAAGGATACCTTCTCCATTATTAGTTTTGACTATGCGACAGACTACAAGCATGATGCCTATGTTGTCTCCAACCTGGAAAGTGATAAGGCTAAAATTCTGAAATATGACCTAAAAGAAAACAAGATGCTGGAGGAGGTCTTTGCCAACGACTCGTATGACGTTTCGGATATGGGACTGTCTAAAAAGAGAGGATATGAGTTGGACTATGTAAGCTATGAAGGAGATAAGGAGGTTATTATCCCTATCAGTGCAGTGAACAAAAAACTGCATGAACACATTTTGACTGCCTTTCCTGGGAAACAGTATGCCATTGTGGATGCTACAGAAGAAGAAGATAAGCTTTTGGTTTTCCTACAAAGTGATAAGCTATACGGAGAATACCATTCCTATGATGTGGCTAAGGACGAATTCACGTTTGTCTTCAACCTTATGCCCCAGCTAAAGGAGGAAGATATGGCGGAGATGCGTCCCATTACTTTTAAGAGCAGGGATGGACTAACGCTACGCGGCTATATCACGTTACCCAAGGCAGCTTTAGCCGGTGAAAAAGTACCTGTTATTGTTAACCCTCATGGCGGACCTCAGGGAATCCGTGATTCCTGGGGCTTTAACCCGGAGGCCCAGTTGTTTGCCAGTAGGGGATATGCCACTTTGCAAGTTAATTTTAGAATATCCGGAGGATACGGAAAGGAGTTTTTGGAAGCTGGATTTAAGCAAATAGGAAGAAAGGCCATGGATGATGTGGAAGATGGCTTGAAATACGTTGTTGAACAGGGATGGGTAGATAAAGATAAAGCAGCAATCTACGGGGGAAGCCACGGCGGGTACGCCGTACTGAGAGGGTTGACTAAAACCCCGGACCTCTACGCATGCGGAGTAGATTACGTGGGAGTTTCGAATCTGTTCACTTTTATGGATTCCTTCCCGGAATATTGGAAACCCTATTTAAAGATCGTTAAGGAGATTTGGTATGATGAGGATATTCCCGAAGAGAAAAAGATAATGGAAGAAGTTTCTCCGGTCTATCAAATTGATAAGATCAAAAAGCCATTATTCGTTGTTCAGGGCGCTAATGATCCACGGGTGAATATTAACGAGTCTGATCAGATCGTCGAGGCTTTACGCGCGAAAGGGCAAGATGTCCCCTACATGGTAAAATACGATGAGGGTCATGGATTTGGGAAAGAGGAAAATTCCATAGCCTTATACAAAGCTATGATGGGATTTTTTGCAAAACACCTGGCGGATGAGGCACCGTTACCCCCGGTGAAGGGCTGATATCACTTTTAAATAAAGAATTGAGAAAGGGGCGTTTTGCCCCTTTTTCTATATGTGCTATTGCGGCTTTGGTTGGCCTACTTACTTCCTCTACCATTCGGATGGTACGGTTTACCGTTCATCATAATTCCATTTTCCAGCCTGATGTATCCTACTACATTTGAATATAATTAAAAAACGAAGGGTCATGATAACTATTGTAAAACTGTTGGTAGGGCTTATTTTGAGTATACTGTTCTAATCCTGATAACCAACCACAACCACTTGAATTAAAAGTAATCGTTATGAAAGTTAGAAATGCATTATACATCGCTGGGACAATCCTGTTGGGGGCAACTATAATTTCTCAATTTGAGCGATCAGAATTGATTCTTCAAATTGTACTAGTGCTACTCTCAGCCTTCTTGCTTATTTGGGGGTTCAGGGAAGAAAAAAAGAAAGGAATTTGCCTCAATTCAAAGAACAAACGCCCGAAGATATTTGGAGTTACCTTGGGTGTCTCCATTGTTTTTATGGGACTCGGTTTCACGGTGGGGAGGATAGTATACCATGTGATGCACTAGCTTTGGACCTGAAATTGCTTAAAACATTTTTGCGGGTTTGTTAATTTTAATCCCCAATAATAGAGAACCCTACTAAAAGTAAATCAACATTTTCTTTGAAAATAAACAGTAGAACGGATAAGTGAGCATCTTAGAACGAAATAGGAATCTGGTGTTTTGGGGCCTTCAATTAGTGGGTTGGGGATCCTTGAATGTTGCCTCCGTGCTGCTTTTGAGGGAGTTGAGCACAGAGTTCGTGATTTTTTCAGTGATTTCCGGAACTTTTACAGGAATTTTTTCCACAACACTCTTGCGCTATTACTTACGCAGCCATGTTTCGTTGGATAGTTTTGGATTCCCGGCAACGCTTAAAATACTTGTTGCCACGCTTATTACATCAGTAATATTCGGAATCTTGAATTTTGTGCTAGGGTTTCTTTTTGCAAAAATAGGACCGGAGTTAACAGAATTGGATTTGAAAGTCTTAAAGGTCTATAACAGCATTGGATTAATGATTTTTAGTTCTGTTTTCAACATTAGTATTTGGGTAGCATGTTATTTGGTGATCAAACTTTTGTTGGGACTCAATAAAAACAGGATTGAAAGGTTGGAATTGAACACGCATTTAAAACAAGCACAACTCAACACCTTAAAAGGTCAGATCAATCCTCACTTCATGTTTAATAGCCTCAACAACATTAGAGGCCTGATGCTGGAAGATGTGGAAAAATCGAGGGAAATGTTAACCAAACTCTCCGAGATGTTACGGTATTCTCTAACCAAAAATAGTGTAGACGGTATTGCACTTGAGGAGGAGCTGGAAATGGTTGAAAATTACATTGCCTTGTCAAAAATACAGTTTGAAGATCGGCTGGAGTTTAAAAAAGAAGTAAGCCCGGATACCTTAACGGTGCATATTCCTCCTATGATACTCCAGCTACTAGTGGAGAACGCGGCGAAACACGGTATTTCCAATCTTAAGGACGGAGGAACTATTCTGTTGTCTTCGAGACTAAATGGAGAAGCCCTCTACCTTCAGGTACGAAACACGGGAAGATTACGTATTGCAAAAGACTCAACCGAACTTGGATTGAAAAACGTTAGACAGCGTCTAAAGCTGTTATACGGCGATAAGGCCTCGTTCCAGCTAAAAGAAAAGGATAACGAGGTAGTGGCAGACATCAAAATTCCTATTCAATGACAATAACAGCAGTAATTGTAGAAGATTCGCGATTAGCGCGCAACGAATTGAAGGAATTGCTAAAAAAGCACCCGGATATTGTCCTGGTAGGAGAAGCGGAAAACGTTGATAAAGGGCTGGAATTGATACAAAAAGAATTACCGCTGTTGCTCTTCCTGGATATTAATATGCCGGAAAAAGACGGGTTTGAGCTGCTGGAAATGCTGGATGAGGTTCCCATTACCGTATTTACTACTGCATTTGACGAATATGCTATAAAGTCCTTTGAATACAACGCATTGGACTACTTATTAAAACCGATCAATGAGAAGCGTTTTGCCAAGGCGATAGAAAAGGTAAGGAAACAAGTATTGGAGAATACCACCGAGAAAAACAGTGATCACCGATTGACAGAGAAAAGTCAAATCTTTATTAAAGATGGCGAAAAATGCTGGTTGGTTAAAGTGGGCGACATCTCCCATTTTGAAATTGTAGGTAATTACTCCCGGGTTTTTTTTGAAGGGCAAAGCCCATTATTGTATAAATCCTTAAACCAGGTGGAAGAAAAACTGCCGGAAGCACCGTTTTTTAGGGTAAACCGTCAACAAATAGTAAATACCAACTTTATCGAACAAGTAGTCCCCTGGTTCAACGGGAAACTAAAATTAACCATGCAAAATGGAGATGAAATAGAAGTATCCCGGAGGCAATCCTATCTTTTTAAGGATAAGATGAGTCTGTAAAAAATGGCCCGGTATCGGGCCATTAGTTCAGTTGAAATACCATTATGCCTTCAGGATGCCTGCGTAACGGTCTTTGTACCCTATTAAAACCAGGATATTAAGGGCTAAAAGTACCAAAGCTCCCGCGATATTGGCAGGGTCTAATGTTGCATGAAACAACACAGCGGAAACAGAGATACTCATTAATATGAGGGCCATAAGGGCACCCCATTTGTTAAAAATAAGCGCCAATCCTGCAATGGTTTCAACAATGCCTACCATAGTTAATGTCTGGCTTTTGGATAATGCTGTGAAATAGTTCAGTGCATCCCCTTCAATCTCAAAATCGGGAATAAAATGAAAGAATTTGTTCACTCCGAAAATCAGGACAAATACCCCTAGTAAAACTCGGACACCAAGAAAAACTTTTGAGTTCATAAGTAAAAATGTTGTTGGTTACCCTATAAATGTAGGAAAAAAAGTGCATTGCAATTTTTCTAAACCTCGAGTGTTGACTAAAGGATATGATAAAAAATGAAGTAGGTCATTGTAAGATTGAAGGTAGCATGAGACAGTATTGCTCCCAGAATTGATGCTGTTTTTTGCTTGACAAAGAAGAAGATTCTGGGGACAAGAACCATAAGGATCACCCAGAGTAATGCGGGTAAAAAACGGAATTCCCAGTAGCCTTCCACGAAAAGTATTCCAAAATGGGCCAGATGTGTAAGGGCAAAAGCGCTGCTATCAACATAGGAAGCGCCGTTAGAACCTAAGGTGTCCGAAAAACAACGGTGGATCAGCCCTCTATACATTAATTCTTCACCAATAGGACTGAAGATCATAATGGTAATTCCAAAAATGAGGAAAAAGGTAAACCGCTCTGTTTCCCAATTAATAGACTCAGGGATACTATACGACTTTGATATATAGACCAGCCAATTGTTAATAGTGGAGCCGTACAGTAAATCTCCAATTAGCCAAACCAAAACACAAAAGCCACCACCGAAGAGTATTCCCATTAGTATTCCAGCCCGGCTTTTTGGTTTACGGATACCGATGGCTTGCCTGCCCAATTTGTTTAGTAAAACAAATGGTAGCAACCACATGACAACAAAAATGATCGAAGTAAAACGATAATCCCCTGTTTTACTGGCATGGAGTACCGTAATAAACCTGGGAATACCCAGCAGCAGAATAAGCAGCAACCCCAGCCGCCAATTAAATTTCAATTTCCCTTTAAATGGCCTTGAGAAATATTCCATCAAAGCGATTTCAGGAGTCCTCCGTCTATTGGAATACTGATCCCGTTTATGTAAGCCGCCTTGTCGGAAGCTAAAAACCCGACCAGGTAACCGTATTCTTCTGGTTTTCCAATGCGCTTGGCAGGCACCTGTTCCTCCATAGTTTGGCGAACTGCACTTTTAGAAATACCTAGCTTTTCCGCTTTTTTTGCGGTTAACTGGGCAATACGTTCGGTATCAAAGTAGCCGGTAAGGATGTTATTAACTGTAATGCCATCCTGAGCCACGTCTATGGAAAGACTTTTGGCCCATGTGACTACTGCGGCGCGCACTGTGTTGGAAAGTGCCAAATAGTTTAAGGGTTCTTTTACTGAAATAGAGGCCACATTAATTATACGCCCCCAATGTTGTTCCCGCATATGGGGCAAAGCAAGTTCGGTAGTATGCACTACGGATTTGAATAACAGATCAAAGGCATGTTGGTAATCCTCGACATTTTTTTCCAGGGCACTCCCTGCTTCAGGGCCTTGAGTGTTGTTCACAAGAATATCCACTCGATTTTTAACGAAATACTTTGATAAAGCAAGCTTGAAACCATCAAAATGAGAAAAGTCTACCTGTAAATACTGGTGGTGTTGTTCTGGGGTGGTAGGCAAGCTTCGAAGCACAGCTTTCATTTTATCTACGTTTCGAGCCATGAGGGTTACACTGGCACCACTGGATGCAAGTTGGATGGCTATGGCTTTTCCAATACCACCACTGCTACCACCAATTAGCGCTTTTTTACCTTTTAAGGATATGTTCATTTGTATTCTTCTCTAACCGGGCTAAAAACGTCCATTAACTTGCATGCGGTTATTGCTTTTCCGGAATGTGGGGTATTAGAGGGAATGACAACTACATCTCCCGGGAAATACACCTGAGTGTCGGTGTCCAAGGTAAACTCAAAACGCCCTTCGATGACATGCATTATTTGTTCATGATGGTGTTGGTGTTGGGGTACTTCGGCCCCTTCCTCCACCTCCCAAAATGCCCAGCTAATGCTGTCTCCATGTACCAATTTCCCATGATATCCGGGCATAATTTCTTTTGAAGGGATTTCTGCAAGCTTCATAGGATCTGATTTTTCCGATAAAAGATAAAAATATTCCTCAAGCCCAATGCCTATCTTTGCCCCGAAATTTTAGAAAATGAAAATTCATTTTATAGCTATTGGAGGCAGTGCTATGCATAACCTAGCGCTAGCCCTGCATCACCAGGGCAATCAAATTAGCGGTAGTGATGATGTTATTTTCGAACCTTCCAAGAGTCGGCTGCTCAAACAGGGACTTCTTCCGGAAAAGATCGGATGGTACCCTGAGAAGATTAGTACTACCCTGGATGCGGTAATTTTGGGGATGCATGCCAAACCGGATAATCCTGAGTTAGTAAGGGCACAGGAGTTAGGATTACCTATCTATTCCTACCCTGAATTTCTCTACGAGCAGTCCAAAAACAAAACCCGGGTGGTAATAGGGGGCAGCCATGGCAAAACAACTATAACCTCAATGATTCTGCATGTAATGCATTATTTTGAGAAAGAAGTGGACTATATGGTGGGCGCTCAACTGGAAGGCTTTGATCGGATGGTACACCTTACGGAAGATAATGATTTTATAGTCCTTGAAGGAGACGAATATTTAAGTTCCCCCATAGATCCAAGACCTAAATTTCACTTATATCAACCCAATATTGCACTATTGAGTGGTATAGCCTGGGATCATATCAATGTCTTTCCTACAAAGGAAGATTATATGAAGCAATTTCAAATTTTTGTGGATAGCATTGTTAAAGGGGGAAGTATCACGTACAATGCAGAGGATGATCAGGTAAAAGCTGTAGTAGAAGCCTCTGAAAATACAATTCGGAGGTTTCCATACAGTACCCCGACACATTTTGTCCAAAATGGAGACACCTTTTTGGAAACTGAAGAGGGGTTAATGCCTGTTGAAATTTTTGGCAAACACAACCTTAACAACCTTGCCGGAGCCAAATGGATTTGTCAGCAAATGGGAGTGGATGAGGATGACTTTTACGAGGCAATTTCCTCCTTCAAAGGAGCTGCAAAACGATTGGAAAAAATTGCAGAAGGAAAGGGTACGGTAGCGTTTAAGGATTTTGCACA
>JANQHL010000214.1 GCA_028277085.1 Flavobacteriaceae bacterium | reverse complement strand
GTATCCTCATCACCGCTATTTTGAGCCTGTAGCGAAGTGGCGAAAACACAAATTAGTATAATGGAAAATAGTATTCTATACATCATTAATGTTCATTAAAGAGGTTGAGTTTCTTTAACCATTTGGTTTTTCGGTCTAAAATGAAAATATCTAAAAATAGGAAGAAGGCAGCAATTGCCAGAAACCACTGGAATTGGTCTTTGTATTCTGCAAATTGTTTTGCTTCAAACTCCTTTTTGTCCATTTTCGCCAGTTCTTCTTTGATAAAACTTACGGCATCTTCGGTATAAGAACCGTTAATATATTCCCCATTCCCAGTGTTGGCAATTTGTGCCAATACGGGCTCATTTAGTCGACTAATTACCACTTCGCCTTCCGAATTCTTTTTTAGACTTTCCACCACACCGTTCCGTTTGATAGGGATTGGGGCTCCCTTGGCCTTACCTACCCCAATAGTATAGATCTGAATACCATTTTGAACTGCTCGCTCTACCGCCTCAGCAGTAGAGCCTTCAGAATGATCTTCCCCATCCGAAATGATAAATAACACCCTATTGGTTTGTTCCGCATCATCATAATAGGTTGCAGCCAGGTCAATTGCAGAATTGATTGCTGTTCCCTGGGATGAAAGCATCTCGGTGTTCATGCTCTGCAAAAACATTTTGGCAGCGCCATAATCTGTGGTAATGGGCAACTGTGGAAAGGCCTGTCCTGCATAGGCTATAATCCCAATTCTATCACTGGCCAACTGATTTATAATTTCGGAAACCAGGCGTTTGGCCTTCTCTAGCCGGTTGGGAGCGATGTCCTCTGCCAGCATACTTTTGGACACGTCCACCGCAAAAACAATATCCACTCCTTCACGCTTTACGGTTTCTAGCTTGGTACCGATTTTTGGATTAACAAGGGCCAGGACAAGAAAAGAAAGTCCTGCAAGCAGTGTAATAAGTTTTATTGTGGCTTTGAAGCTGGAGCGTTCCGGGGCTAGTTTTTTCAGTAGTTTGGAGTTGGCAAACTCACGCTGTTTACTTTTTTTCCACACCTGTACCATTAAGAACAGCAATACCATGATTGGGATGATTCCCAATAAATAGAGATATAATTTTTCGTCCAGCTGCACCATAGGTATTAGATAAAACTTTTGAAAATGGTGTTGCGCAATCCCCACTCCACCAATAACAACAATCCGGCAAAGAAGACCAGCGGGCGAAATTTTTCTTCGTACCGGTAGTATTTGAATTCTTCTATTTCCGTTTTTTCCAACTTGTTAATTTCATTGTAGATCTCCTCCAGCTTTTCATTATCGGTTGCCCTGAAGTATTTACCGCCGGTTACCTCAGCAATATCTTGCAATAACTTTTCATCTATCTCTACTTGACGCATTCCGTATTGAAAGGAACCATCTCGTTTGTAGGCAATGGGGGTTAGTGCGTTTCCGTTGGTTCCCAAACCAATGGTGTAGGTCTTAATATCGTATTCTACCGCTAAGTCCGCAGCGGTCTGGGGTTCAATAAAACCGGAGTTGTTTACCCCATCCGTAAGCAGAATAATGACCTTGCTTATGGCTTTACTTTCTTTAAGGCGATTGACCGAAGTAGCAAGACCCATTCCTATAGCGGTGCCATCCTCCAACTGCCCGTAGATAATATCACTAAGCGCACGCTGGACTATGGACTTGTCACTTGTAATAGGGGTTTTAGTATAACTCTCCCCGGCATAAGCTACCAGGCCTATTCTATCATTTGGACGTTTTTTTATAAATGAGGCCGCAACCTCCTTTAATGCGGAAAGTCTGTTGGGCTTTAGGTCCCTGGCGAGCATGCTGGAAGAGACGTCTATTGCCATTACAATATCAATACCTTTGGTCGTTTTAGTCCGGGTGGAAATATCTTCTGTTTGCGGACGCGCCAGAGCAGTTATTACTGCGGCTAGCGCCAAAAGCCGAAGTGCCAAAAGCAGGGGCTTTAGTTTCACCAGCCAGCCTGAAGAAGAAAAGGCCTTAGAACTAGAAAGCTTTAGATATGGGATTTGTTCCGTTCGCGTTAGGAAATACCACAATAGCGCCACCGGGAGCAACAACAGCAACCAAAAGAATTCAGGATTAGCAAATTCCACATTTTCAAACATCAGACCTGCGTTTTTACATCAATTGAAGCTAGTATTTTTTGCACTATTTGTTCTGCATAAGTATCACCATCTGCCCAGCTCAGGGTAATTTGTTGTTGAAATCCCGTGCCGCCAAATAATAGTGCGGCGTATTTTGTTCGTATTGAGCTGTCAGAATCCGGAAGCTTCCTTTGATAAGAGCCAAACGTTTTTAAACCCTGGATCCCGCTCCTGGTATAGGCCTCCTCATTCTTTGCAATCAGGTTTTTTGCTCCTTTGTTTTCCAAGGTGACCAAAAACTGTTCCACCGCTTTTTCAAAGTCTACAGGTTTCGCATTTTGATAGGTTGTTACTGCTACTTCAATGGTGAAAAGCCCTTCTTCGTCAGGAAGATGAAAAGCCTGTATTTCTTGTATACTATCTGCCGGATTGGGTTCAGGAAGTTGTTTGCGCAGTAGTACTTGAGGGGTTTCCACTTGCATTGGTGGATAGCCATACGAACTGTTGATCCATTCTCCTTCCAAAAGCCTTTTTGTAGGGTGACGCAGCACGGTATCTTTTACGTTATCAAAGCCGTAATAGGCTATGGACCCACTTATACCCAATATTATTAACCCTCCAATAACAGCAGCAGCAGTCCAGATTTGTTTTCTTCTTTTTTGCTGCTCCAGGTTTTTTACATAATTCTCATCTAGAAGCAGTTCTTCTTCATTTAGCTCCGGCAGCACCTCTTTTGTTTTGATAACTACGGCTTCCAATGACTTTCTATCTTGCTCAGCAGCAGCTATTGGTGGTTTGGATTTTGCAAATTTTACCAGGTCTGCTGTTTTAAGCACCTTCTTAAATTGGTCTATTGTTGTTGTTTCCAAAGGCAATTCACCGGCATCTTTTAACAATTCCAGGCGCTCAATAAGTTGATCCGTAGTACTTTCCAGGGCCGAAACATGAATCTCTTCTTCCAAATAGGAACGGACAATTCCAGTTAGCTCAGAGTAGTATTTTTTAAATTCGTCCTGGATAAGGTAACGCGAATTTTCCAGTTCTTTGAGCTGTAACAAAGCCCTGTCGTACGGAGGGAGCAGTGCTACTTTTTCTTCTTCGGTCAACGGTTTTTTCCTAAAATAAAACCAGTATACCAGCCCCCCTATTACACCCAAAATCGCTATGATCCCCAACAGCCATTTCCATATACTGGCGTAATTACGATTTACCTCGATAAGGGGTTTGATATCATACAATTGTTGTTTTGTGGTGTCCACTACTACATCGGCAACTCTGATCTGAAATGAGTCCGTGAAAAAAGGCTGCTCATTGATCGCTATTCGTTGCGGGGGAATGATATAAATACCACTGTCAAACTGAGTAAGTGCGTAAATCCGTTGTAGGGTACGCCGATCTTTGTTTGTTGTGGTATCTATTGTTAAGGCCTCAACCATTTCCATTGGGGAAAAGGTCTGGTCTTCCGGGAAATATACCGTATTCACGGAATCTGTCTCTACTACAACTTTGTATTGTATTTGCTCTCCGATCTTTATAGCAGAAGTATCGATATGGGCTTTAACGGAACTGGTAGATTGGGCATGTGAAAAAGGAGCCCACACACAAAAGAGTATACACCCTAACAACAACAACAACTGTGGCCTGTAATAATTCCAGGAATGTCTTTTGTTACGCATATTATCCTCTTCGCTTGAAATACCCTAAAAGCTTTTTAACATAACTTTGATCTACCCTACAACTAATAATACCATTACCCGATTTGGTAAATGCATCATTGAAATAATCCACACGCTCCTGATGGTACTTCCAATAGTTACGTCGTACCTCCTTAGAACTTGTATTTACCAGGAGTTGCTTACCCGTCTCTGCATCCCGCACCTGAATGACACCGAGATTGGGGATGTATTCTTCCTTTTCATCGTATACCCTTATCCCGGTAACATCGTGTTTGTTGCCCACAATACGAAGGGTATCTGAATAATCCTCAGCAATAAAATCGGATAGCACAAAAACTATCGCCCTTTTCTTCATCACATTGGTCAAAAATTTTAATGCCTCGGTGATGTTGGTTTTTTGGCTCTTGGGCTCAAACTCTAACAATTCACGTATTATCCGAAGTATATGGCTTTTTCCCTTTTTTGGAGGGATGAATAGCTCTATTGCATCAGAGAACAAAATCAACCCCACTTTATCATTATTCTGAAGGGCCGAAAACGCCAGGGTTGCAGAGATTTCGGTTACCACCTCTTTTTTGAATTGATTGGTGGTGCCAAAAAGCTCCGAACCGCTAACATCTACTAACAACATCATGGTTAGCTCCCTTTCTTCCTCGAAAACCTTAACATAAGGTTCATTATATCGAGCGGTAACATTCCAGTCGATAGAGCGTACGTCATCCCCAAACTGGTATTGCCTGACCTCACTGAATGTCATACCCCTTCCTTTAAAAGTGGAGTGATATTCTCCGCCAAAAAGATGGTCAGACAGTCGCCGCGTCTTGATCTCGATCTTACGTACCTTCTTTAAAAGTTCTTTGGTATCCATGGGATTCAAAGCCTATGGTTCCAGGTTCAAGCCTAAATCAAACGTTGAACTTGAAACATTAAACGGTTAAGGCACTTCTACCTGGTTGACTATTTTGTTGATGATTTCTTCTGAAGTAATATTCTCTGCTTCTGCTTCATAAGTAATACCTATCCTGTGGCGAAGAACATCATGAACAACAGCACGAACGTCTTCCGGGATAACATAACCCCGTTGTTGAATAAAGGCATAGCACTTGGAAGCGATCGCCAAATTAATACTTCCCCGAGGCGAGGCACCAAAGCTGATCAACGGCTTTAACTGTTCCAAGTTATATTTTTCCGGGTACCGTGTAGCAAAGATGAGATCAAGAATATATTTCTCAATTTTCTCATCCATATATACTTCCCTAACTGCTTGTTGTGCAGACAAAATTTGTTTTAAAGTAACAACAGGTTTTATAGGCTCAGGTTTTTCATTCAGGTTTTGGCGAATGATCAATTGCTCCTCTGTTAACTTCGGATAATCGATCACTGTTTTTAACATAAATCGATCTACCTGTGCTTCAGGAAGGGGGTATGTACCCTCTTGTTCTACCGGATTTTGAGTGGCCATCACCAAAAACGGCTTGTCCAATATGAACGTTTCGTCTCCAATGGTCACCTGCTTTTCCTGCATCGCTTCTAATAAAGCGGATTGTACTTTTGCCGGTGCCCGGTTTATTTCATCTGCCAGCACAAAATTTGCAAAAATCGGTCCTTTCTTTATAGAAAAGTCGTTTTCTTTAATGTTGTAAATGAGCGTACCGATAACGTCGGCAGGAAGCAAATCCGGAGTAAATTGGATTCGACTAAAATCTCCTTTAACAGCTCTGGCCAAAGTATTTATCGCTAAAGTTTTGGCGAGACCAGGAACTCCCTCCAATAAAATATGCCCCTGTCCAAGAAGACCGATCAACAAGCGCTCCACCATCTGCTTTTGGCCTACAATGGCCTTATTCATTTCCTGCTTAAGTAACCCTATAAATATACTTTCCTGTGCAATTTTTTCGTTTACCGCAGCAATGTCAATCGTTGTATTTTCCTCCATAAAAATTGATTGTCAGGTATGGTTGCTATCAAGCTGCAAAATGAAAATTTATTTAAAATTGACCTGTTAATTATTGGTTAAAAAAACCTGTGAGTCCCCAGTTTTATGACCCCTTTAAGGGATTTATGGTTATTTTCACAGCCATGTCTTCAACTACTTTTTACTCCAGAATTATAGCAGGGACAATGACGTGGGGAAGTTGGGGGAAACAGCTTTCCAAAAAAGAAATGATCCATCTTTTACATCATTGCGTGGATAATGATATCCGGGTATTTGATCATGCCGATATCTATGGGAATTACGAAAACGAAACTGAGTTTGGAGCAGCATTTAAGGATAGTGGAATTTCCAGGGAAACGATCCAATTGATTTCAAAATGCGGTATACAAATGACCGGAGGCAGAAAGAACCGTGTCAAGCATTATCAGTATGATACCGAATACATCATCTGGTCTGTGGAAGAATCTTTGCGAAAATTACAGACGGAATATCTTGATCTTTTCCTGTTACACCGACCAAGCCCTCTAATGGTTCCGGAAGAAATTGCAGCGGCAGTGGAAAGATTAAAGGCACAGGGGAAGATAAAATCATTTGGAGTCTCCAACTTTTCACCTTCACAGATACAGCTGCTGGAGACCTGTATTCCTGTGCAGGGCAATCAGGTAGAGTTTTCCTTGACCCACACTGACGCAATGGAAAACGGTGTTTTTGATGACTGTATGGCGCATAAACGCACTGTTATGGCATGGAGTCCGTTAGGCCAATTTTTTAGGGAAGATAGTGAGCAGGTACTTCGAATTCGTGGGGTTATAAACGACTTAAAACAAAAGTATGACGCCGATGAGAGCCAGCTATTACTGGCTTTTGTTTGTAAGCATCCGGTTACCATTTTTCCTGTGGTAGGGACAACAAATGCAGAGCGTTTGAAAACATCCTTGGCGGCAACCAGGATTAACCTGGAAGACCAGGACTGGTTTGTTTTATTGGAGGCTTCAAAAGGAAGACAAGTGCCATAAACAATGCCGAATCATGAAAAAAACGATTCTTATTACAGGAGCCACCAGCGGTATTGGAAAAGCCACAGCAGCGCTTTTTGCCGAAAAAGAATTTCGTCTTGTACTGTGTGGGCGCCGGGAGGAACGTTTGGCAGATTTGCAAATGGCATTGTCCAATAAAACAGATGTAGCCACACTGAACTTTGATGTTCGTGATCGTGATGCCGTAAGTCAAGCATTGCGCACTTTGAAGGCCGAATTTTCAGCGGTGGATGTCCTGATCAATAATGCCGGAAATGCACATGGCCTGGATACTATTCAAGAGGGTAGTCCGGAAGATTGGGATGCGATGCTAGACATCAATGTAAAGGGGTTACTGTACGTGGCTAAGGCTATCATTCCTACAATGATAGAACGACAATTCGGGCACATCATCAATATTGGCTCTTTAGCGGGTAAAGAAGTGTATCCTAAAGGAAATGTATACTGCGCGAGCAAGCATGCTGTAGATGCTATTACACAAGGCATGCGCATGGATTTGAATGCTCATGGTATCCGTGTTGGGGCTATTAATCCCGGTTTGGTGGAAACGGAGTTCAGCGAGGTTCGGTTTAAAGGCGATATACAACGTGCTAAGACGGTCTATCAGGGATATGCTCCTTTGAAGGCAGAAGATATTGCTGATATCATATATTTTGTTGTTTCCCGCCCATATCATGTTAATATTGCAGATCTGCTGGTACTCCCAACGGCGCAGGCAAGTTCTTCAATAGTGAAGAAGGAGTCATGATCAATAAACGCTTGCTTGTTAAAAATCTCCTGGCCCATAATGATGAGAACAGCTTTTACGATAAGAAACGCTTTATCACTATTGGAGAAAAAGAAGGTAAGGCCAAATTCCTGAAACATGTTTGCGCTTTGGCCAATAGCAACCCCAAAAACAACTCCTACATTGTTGTTGGAGTAGAAGATGAAGACAATAAAATAGTGGGGGTGGATTTTTTTGACGATAGCAAGATCCAAAATTTGGTAAATGCCTATCTCGATAACCCTCCGCTAATTTCCTATGAGAACATTCCTTTTCCTCACTTACCGGAGGGTAAAGTAGTGGGCCTTGTGACGATTAAGTCCAATGGAAAGGTATGTGCGTTGCGGAAAAATATCTGGAAGTATTATGGCGGGGCCGTTTTTTTTAGGGAAGGAAGTATCAGTCTTCCGAAGGCCTTTGATATTGAGCTAAAGGATATTAACTCGGAAAAGGTCGCTACCATTGAACAACATGCTAAAAACAATATCGAATTAACCTTGGACGGTGTTATTGATTTCCTCAATAACAGACATGCTGATCTAACCAGTCATTACAAAGTATTCAAGGAACAGTTTGTCGTTTGTTGGGCGGGCCATAGGAAAAGGGTAAAAGAAAAAACTTACTATTCCCGTGTAGATATTGAACTTATTAATGAACAGGTAAAGCTTTTTTACTCTGCCCTGGACGAGGTGTCCATCCATTACGATGAAAATACCTTTAGCACCTTGGAGTACGTACAATTAGGTTTGGGAAAACAGCAGAAGTATTTTCCGTTGGAAGCCGTAACCATAACGTTTTTGGAGAATGGAAACTACTCCATTCAGAGTGAACTGGTTTTTGAGCCCCCCTTATACGATAAGAAGACCTTACATCATATTCTGAATACAAACAATAGCATTTTACAGAAGTTAGAAAAAGGGATACGGCTGAATTCGTCTGAAAAAGTAGACTTGAGGCATTTGCCAGATACCTATCTCATTTGTTATCTCAATGGATTTGAAGAGGCCAAAGAACAAATGGAACTAGCACGCCCACTGTTAAAACAGACAGACCAGAATATTTACCTGTCGTTAAAATTGTCCTTGCGTATTTTACGAAAAGTGCGTTACAATTAAGATCATTTTTTCAACCACAGCAATTGAAATGGTTGTAATTCCAGGAAACCGCTGTTCAAAGTAATGTGCTCGTCGGTGACAAGGTCATATAATGCCTGGTTTTCTAGATACCCTAAAGCCCCAATCCAGCTACTTTCTACTACCTGAGGATGTTCATCAAAATTGCAGAGTACCATAATCCCTTGGCCGCTATCGGTGCTACGCTCGTAAATAAGGATATGCTCGTTTGCGGTCTGGTGGAGTATGGGATTTCCATTATCCGCAAATATGGAATTTGATTTCCGAATATGTATCAGGCGCTTTATGGTAGTATAGATTTGAAGATGAACAGATTCTTTTTTAGAAAAGGTCGTGATCAATTTCCAATCTTGCCGGGGACGGTTTACCCATCGGTTATCCTCCCTTTTGTACTCATCTTCTAAAAAAGAATAATCATTTAGGGCGCCTATTTCATCTCCGGCATAGATCAATGGAATCCCACCAAATGAGAGTATAAGGCCATGTAACATTACGATCTTATCCCTGGATTGCTTAAGAAGTTCATCGTTTTTGTCTTGGATAGCCTTTTCTAAGCCCAACAATGAGGCTGCGCTTCCGGTAATTCGTCCGTCACCAGTTTTTGGATTATACATGAATAGCAGCCCCTTGGCCGGAGACCAATCGGTTCGTTGACAATAGTAATCCAGAAGAAATTTCCGATGACCCTGCGGATTCCAACCCAATTCCTGTATGTGTTGGTCATCCAATCCCAACCCAATATCATCATGGCACCGAATATAATTGATCCAGGTACATTGATTGGGCTTAGTGGGTGCATTGATAAGTGTTTTATAAAGTAAGGCGGTTTTCTTTGTGGCAATTGAATTCCAAAGTAAGGCCATGAATGAGGCGTTGTAAGCAATCTCGCATTCATTTCCGGTTCTGATGCCCTGACCAAAATATTTAAGTATATCTCTTGGCGCTACAATGGCCTCCGCCAACAGTATGGTGCTAGGCGCTACCACCTGAAGACACATTCGAAAGAGGAAAACAATGGTATGCGCTTCGTCCAGGTTTTGAGAAATGGTTCCTATTTTCTTCCACAAGAATGCTAGAGCATCAAAACGGACAACATCTACACCCAGGTTAGATAATTCCACCAAATTGGTTAACATTTCCAGGAAAACCTTTGGATTGGTATAGTTCAAATCCCATTGGTAGGTGTTGAACACTGTCATTACCCATCGGTTCATTTCCGGAATAAAGGTGTAATTGCCGGGAGCCGTTTTTGGGAAGACTTCGGGCAAGCTCTTTTCAAATTCATCGGGAATGGTCCTGTCGCTGTAGGTGTAGTAATACTGTTGATATTTTTCCTCCCCAGCTTTCGCTTTTACCGCCCACTCATGTTCATCCGAAGTGTGGTTTACCACAAAATCTAACATCAAAAACATGTTTTTTGAGCGCATTTTGGCCGTAAGACTTTCGAGGTCTTTCGGAGTGCCGTATTTTGGATCGATTGCGGTATGGTTGTTCACTGCATATCCGCCATCATTTTCTCCCTCAGGCCGGGTAGTTATAGGCATGATATGTAGAAAATTAACGCCTAAATCCTCGAAATAGGGTATTTTTTCTTGAAGCCCTTTTAGGTCCTTACTGAACAGGTCTACGTACAATTGCATACCTACAAGCTTTTCGGAGCGGTACCAGTTTTCAACGTTTACACGTTCCAAATCCTGTTTTTTTAAATGAAGGGGGCGCTTGGCAAATAGTTGGGTAAGCAGTGCGAGCAAATCGTTGAACGCTACCTCCGATTCCGGATAAATTCTAAAAAATGCCTCCTTGATCAGTGTTAAGTTGGTTGCCAAACGAAAGTAGAAGTGCGTTTTCATGTTGGCGGTTGTTTGCTGTGACGCAAGCAATTTATGTAGCGTAGCCTGGTTCATTTATGTGCTAGGAATCTAACTGACTTATGCTTGGGAGTGCAACAATTGCCCCATATTTTGTAGTGGTGAGCGCACCGGCTTTATTTGCCTTTTCCACCATTTGAAGGAGGAGTTCCCAATTAGAAAAGATGCTTTTAAAATCGTTTAATCGTGCAATTTGATAGAGCAAACAACCAATAAAAGCGTCTCCTGCACCGGTAGTATCCACAGGGTTGACCTTTATGCTAGGCACCGTTTCCGATTGACCATTGCAACTTATGAAGGTACCATCCTTACCCAAAGTAATAGCAATGATTTTAGCGCCAACAGCGTGCAAATGATTACACGCTTCCTCCACTTCGATTTTGCCGGACAAGAGTTGAGCTTCCTCTAAGCTAAACTTGCAGAGATGAGATTTTTCAACAAAGGGGAGGCTTTTTTTAATAAAGGTTTTTTCGTTCTCTTTCCATAGGTCTCCCCTGAAATTGGGATCAAAACTAATGAAAGATTCCTGGGTCAAGGCATCAAAAAGATAGTGTCCGTAGGCTTCCTCCAAAGGGCCACCTAAAAGTGCTGTAGCGGCCCCAAAATGAACAATATTTTTTAAAAAGTACTTTTTTACACCCGAGTCATATTTGAGTTCTTTGTCTGCCCCCCGGCTAAAAACAAAGTCTCGTTCCCCATCTTCTGCAAGGGAAACGAAAGCTAGCGTGGTGAATGTTTTAGAACGCTGCGCCAGCGAGATGTCTACATTTTCCTGGTTTAGCACATTTAACAAGAAGGTGCCGAAAGGATCTTTACCTACACAACCAATAAAAGTGCTTTTACCTCCTAATTTGGTTATGGCACAAGCTACATTGGCGGGAGCTCCACCCGCTTTTTTTTTGAATTCCACCGCTTTGGACAAATCGTTGCCTTGATTCTCTGCAACAAAGTCAATTAACAACTCCCCAATACAGAAGACCTTATTCATGAACAAACACTAATATTTGGACAAGGTACACAGAAATTATCTAATGCAGAAGGGCCGTAAAACTTTACATTAAATTGTAGCACATGCACACAATTGTTTCTAATATTGCCAAAAAATTTCATGGCCAAATTTGTAATCGGGGATATTCATTCGGGTTTAAAAGCATTGGAGCAGGTTTTAGAACGTGCCGGGATACAAGAGGATGATCATCTGATTTTTTTAGGGGATTATGTCGATGGATGGAGTGATGCCTATGAAACGATAGAGTTTTTAATTGCATTAGACAAGAAATACCGGTGTACTTTTTTACGAGGGAATCACGATGAACTCTGCAGGGAGTGGATGGTAACACGTAAAGAAAATCCACAATGGTTGGCCCATGGAGGAGTGGCTACCAGGGACTCTTATCTCAAAGCCGGGGAGTCTAAATGGGAACATCATCTGGCATTCTACGAATCCCTTCTCAACAACTTTCGGGATGAAAACAACAGGTTGTATTTACATGCCGGATTTACCAACCTAAAGGGGGTAGAGCACGAATACTTTGAACAACTCTTTTATTGGGACCGTACGCTTTGGGAACTTGCTAAAGCCTTAAATCCTATACTCACTCCTGAAGATGCGGCTTTCCCCAAACGGCTTGTTCACTACAATGAAATTTTTATCGGACATACACCACTTTCAAAGACCGGGAATGTTACCCCACAAAAGAAGGCCAATGTATGGAATATGGATACTGGAGCGGCATTTAGAGGGGCATTGACCATCATGAATGTAGATACCAAGGAATACTGGCAAAGTGATGCGGTTTATACACTGTACCCGGGAGAGAATGGAAGAAATTAAAAACCAACCTCTAATGGTCGGTTTTTTAATAGTAGTTCCTTAAGATGTTAAAATTTACCGGCTTTGTGTTCGTCCTGCCATTTTACCAGACCCTTCCATTTACCCTCATAAGCCATTTTAGCTTGCATCGGCCATGAGGAGGGATCGTGAATTCGATAGCGTTCTCCTCCAGAGTCCAAAACTTCCTGACATTTAGCCACGGACGCCTCCGATAGTGCCTTCCAGGTTTTGATCTCAAAATTGTGAAACAGACCCTCTATTTTTGGCCCAATTCCTTCAACAATTTTTAAGTCATCTTGTTTTACGCGTTTGCCAAATGCGGCCTTGGCGGCATCAGCATCAAAGGTAAAAACCGACGCCTTGGCAGACAGCGAAGATGCGGTTCCCTTGCCGTTGTTAGCACGTGATTTTTTAGCAGTTGCCTTCGTGCTTTCAAGTTTCTTTGTGCAGGCTTCGAGATCCCTTTGCAATTGCGCGTTTTTGTCTTTGAGCGTATCAAGTTCTGAAGTATTATCGATTACTTCTCCTTTACCCTTACCCCAATAGTAACCGATTATTCCGCAGATGAGGCCCACTAGTAAAGGGATTAACCAGCACCAAATGTTATCGAAATTCATAGTTATAAAGTTTTAGTGTTTTGCGATTTAGTTCAACGTAACTACTGTCCGTCTATTCTTCCTTCTTCCTTCTTCAGTCGTATTGGATGCCATAGGGTCATCTGGTCCTTTCGAAATAGTTGCTACTCTAGCTTCTGGTATTCCATTTCTAACGAGGAAGGCTTTTACAAAATTCGCACGTTCCTGCCCAAGATTTATGTTGGATGCCCTCTCACCTGTATTATCTGTATGGCCTTCCACAGTACATGTAGCACCTTCTCTTTTATCCAAATATTTGGCAATATCAGCAACTTTTGCTCGCTGTGTTGTCGTAAGGGTCAGTGTAGCTTCTCCCTTTTCAAAATAGAGCACCAGAGGATCATCTGTTATCTTTTTATAAAGCTCTTCCAGGTCATCTGAATTGTCTGTTGTATCAACTAAAGCATAGTTTACCGGGCCAAGTAAGATGTTTTCACTTGGAACCATCTCTTCAACCAACTTTCCAACAGTGTTAGTTTGGGCAGACGGAATTCCTAATCCGACAAAATAGTTTTTAACCATATTGGCACGTGCCAGGCCAAGGTTAGGCCAGGCTGTTGTATTCTCTTCCGAAGAGTGGTATAGCCCCGTAATGTCGATGCTCTTATCGGGATGCTCTAAAAGATATGCCTTAAGCTGCTTTATTCCGGTGTTCACATTTAAGGAAACCGGCAATTCGAAGTTTCCTGAAGAGTGCGCAAAGTTGAAATTATTTGGACTTTTAAAAGAGAAATCTTCATGTTCAATAGCGAAGGGGAATGAGGTAGGATCAAATTTTTTACCCGCATCAGTTTCTTCATGTGGAATTTCTTCCTGAGCCTTTGCCAAACGGCAGTCACTGCATAAAGTAAAATAGAGAAAAGTACCTATCAGAATGGTAATAATTATCCCAATCAAATAGGATAAATCTTTAGTCATGGTACTGAAAATTAGTGTTTACTATACCAAAGTATTAAAAAAATGTTGGAGGAAGTTAAAATTTCTTAATGGAATCTTTAAATAAAGGACAAAAGGAATGGCGGTGCAAAACACTGGTTTTTAAACAGCATCACTTTAATAAAGATTTTTTACCATCCATACAGTATTTACTACCGTTGGTAAGATATTGTGTAGTGCACCCACAAAAATTTTGGAAATTTATTTCAGAAAAACAAAAAAACGCCCTGTTTCTCCCGACAAAGTTCCGGCATTGAGGTGGGGCATATAATATTTAAGTTTGAGTTAGTTAAGTTGGTTTTAAACCGCTGTCTACTTCTTAAAAGGCAGCGGTTTTTTACAGTTCAAACTGAATACCCTGGGCAAGCGGTAGTTGTGTGGAATAGTTAATCG
>JANQHL010000116.1 GCA_028277085.1 Flavobacteriaceae bacterium | reverse complement strand
GCGGAGTTTCCTCCACCGATTACCAGCACCCTTTTACCCTTAAACTCCTCATTGGTTTTAAAATCGTGGGAATGTATAAAAGTGCCCGAAAACGCTCCCGGATAGTTTGGCATTCTGGGGTTCCAGTGGTGGCCGTTAGCTACCAGTAAATAATCAAACGTTTCTACAGAGCCATCTTCCAGGGTAATTTGCCATTTATTTTGATTGAGCTGTTCGGCCTTAGTCACTTCCCTTTTAAACTGAATGAACGGATACAATCCGAAATGATGAGCATAGCTTTGAAAGTACCTTCTTAACTGATCATGGGAAGGGTAATCCGGATAGTGATCAGGCATGGGGAAATCTGAATATTCCGACAATTTTCTGGAGCTGATGATATGGGTAGTTGAAAATACACTGGAGTGAGATAATCTTGGAGAATAGATCCAGTTGCCGCCCACTTTCTCATTTTTATCATACACCACAAAGTTGTTAAAACCGGCTTGCAACAGCTGTTTGGCGGCAGCTATTCCGGATGGTCCGGCGCCGATTATACAAATTCTTGGATTGTTGTCGTTTACCATATAGTTTTCCAATTACCGAACCAATTGGTTGACTGATTTGTATATCTTTGGATCATTAAACAACAATGAACACCACTACTTGTTTGCTGCCTTCTTTTTCGACTAAAACTAAAAATACGGTTTTGTCGACTGAAATTACCAGCAGCTACGACATTCAGCTTTACAAAACCATCTCTGATGTAGATATCCGGTTATGGCAAACTTTTATACCGGATGACTGGATGTTTTTGCAAAGGGAGTTTCTTCACGCCTTTGAAGAAGTATCAAACGATCTTGAATTCAGGTATGCATTGATTAGTAACGGATCGCAACCCATTGGATTTATTAGTCTTCAGGTGCTAACTTTTAAAGGGAGCAATATTGCGGGAGCCCAAGACGAAGAGGGGGCGGCGCCCCGAAAATTTTGGCAGCGCATCCTCGTTCGTCTCGCCAATGCTTTTTCGTTTCGTTTACTGGTAGCGGGTAATACCTTCATGTCCGGCGAATATGGTATTTATTTTGCCCCATCTGTTGCTGTCGGATTACGTGTGCAGATTTTGGAGCAAGCCATCCAGGAGGCATTAGCCTCTCTGAAAAAGGTGGGGGGGATTGTTGTAAAGGATTTCTATTTGAATACGGGTGATACCGTTTACCATCGCCTGCAAAATTTAGGCTACCTGCAACAAGAGGTGCAACCTAATATGGTAGTGCCAATTCGTCCTTATTGGAAGTCTTTTCAGGACTATTTAGCGGATATGAAGAGCAAATACCGTGTGCGGATGAAAAAGGCCGTTAAAATGGCTCAAAACGTTGAAACATCAGAAATGACGTATGAGGAAGTACTGGCGTCAATTGACCGGCTGAAAGTTTTATACCAGGATATTCTGAATCAGACGCGCTTTAAAATGGGCGTTTTAGATATCAGACATGTAGAACGGCTCCTTAAATACTGGCCTGATAACTTCAAGTTGATAGGGTACAGGTTAAACGGTGAGTTAATCGGATTTATGTCCATTTATCATACTAATGATGATTTAGTGGCTGGTATGATGGGGCTGGACAGGAAATACCTTCACGGTAATGATCTTTACCTGCGGATGTTATTGGACATAGTTGACAGAGCCATACAACTAGGGGTCTCCAATGCCGGGTTAGGCAGAACGGCTATGGAAATCAAAAGCTCAATAGGTGCAGAACCTCACGAAATGTACTTTTATGTGAAACACAAAACCGGGTGGAAAAACCGCATCATCAAACCCATCATCAGGGCCATCTCAAAACAAAAAGACTGGCAACAAAGGCACCCTTTTAAAATGAAATCTTAGCGTTAATCTTCTTCTAATTCGTTCAAACGCTCCACTGCAGCCTGTCGTACAAAATCTATCTGATCATTCTGAATAATGTCCAAAAGGATATCCTTGTCTTTTAGCTGCTCCGTGGCAGCCTTGCGCACATACATATCGTTGGATTCTTTTGCCATTTTCTTGATGTATTTTTTGGAAGTTATTTTTTCAGCCGCCATTTTACGAATAAAGGGATCGCTACCTTCCTTAGTAATTTCGTACAAGCGTTCGTCGTCAGCCAACCGATGAACAGCTACTTTTCGTGGGTAAACCTCTTCAGCGTCTTTGGCAATTTGAGTTAAATGCTTAGGATCCTTAATTTTCCAGACTGCCGTATTTCGAATGGAAGTATCCTCGCTTTTCATAATTAATTGAAACAGCATATGATCATTGTCAATACCATCCAAGGCCAGTTGCCTGACTTCATAATTATCCGATTGCTGCAAAACCTGCTCCAAACTTTCTGGGTCATTCAATCTTCCAGTTGCAAACAACTGCAACATTGTTGTCCGACCTTCGATAGCAATCTTTTTGAATAAATCTTTGTTATTTAATCTTTTAACGCATGCAAATTGAACTTCAGCATCATTAGATTGCAGCACAATTTCCTTCAGCTTATTTTCGTCACGAACTTCCCACGCGGCCAGTAACCGAACCTCTGCATCCTCATCTTCCAGGGCAACTTTTTGCAGGAAATCCTGGCTCAGTATTTTTTCTATGGTAGCCTTTCGTACTTTCTTATCCTTAGCTGTTCTGGCTACATCCTCCAGTACAGTTTGTTCTGTAATTCGCTTTACCTCTTTTTTTTCCATTGCAGGTTCTGCAACACTTTGGATATCTTCTTTTTCCTGTGCGATATCCGGTGTTTTCTCATCTTCTTCTTTTAGGGTAGGAGGTTCAGGCACCTCCGGAATCTCTGCAACTATTTCTCGCTCAGGTTCAGCTATATTCTGAATTTCTTCCTGAGGAGATTCCAATTTATGCTGTACGTCACCTTTTTCAGGTTCAGTCGTCACCTCCTCATCCAGTGTTATGGTAAAATTGGTGAGGTCCTCCAATTCTTCTGCCAGGTTATCAGATTCGGTATCCGGGTGTTCATCGCCTGTCATTTCCGGTTCAGCTTTATCCTTTTTGCTTATCTCAACCGGAGTGTCTTCAATTAAATCAAGAAACTTGTATTGTCGTCTTATTTGGTACAGCAGCGATTCATCATTTATCTGTCCTTCCAATGATTGTAACAGACTTAAGTCCCTTATTTTATTCACTGCTTCTTTCCTTATTTCCAGATCGTCATGATTCAGGATAATATCAGCCAAAACTACAGTGTCGGTAATGTTGGTAATTTTTTCGTGCCCGGTTTCATCCGGCGTGTCATCTACCAGAAAAATACCATCGCCTAAAGAAAGGTCTTCTTTTGGTTCCGGTTCGGGTAAAATGTCTTCTTCTGTCGGAACACGCTCTACTATCTTACTGATCTCCTTTTTCTCTTCGGTGACAGCTATCGGGGCGGCAACGCGTTCTTTTTGTTTAACGGCAATTTGTTCTTCAGATGCAATGGTATTCTCCAGTTTAGCAGCTAAACTCGGGTCTTTAAGTCTTACGGCTGCTACATTCCGAATAACAGAGTCAGGCGCATCTTTGGAAAGCTCCAGTAAAGAGCGAATATCAGTAAGCTTCCAAACAGCTGCTTTCTTAACTTCCTCATCCGTATCACTTCGGGCCACATCCATCAACACCTGATCACTGTGCACTATATTCACAGCTGCCAAACGCACCTCTTCGCTTGTGTCTTTTTGGGCAATTTGCTCCAAAGTTGACTGGTCCTTAAGCCTTTTTACGGCAGCAATTCGAACAAACTTCTCAGGATCATTCAGAGCAATTTCGGTTAATGTATCCTGGCTCGAGATTTTCTTTACAGAAGCATTCCGAACGTACTTGCTGCTGCTTAATTTCGCCGCGATGGTAAGAAATTGTTCACTTTCAAGGCCCTCAATATCTGCTATATCGATTTTTTCGGTAACTGTTTCCAACCGTTTCAGCAGATGTGGATCCCTTAAAAGCGATCTGGCCTTCACCCTCACATACGGATTGTCATCTTCTAAAGCCATATTAAAGATTAGCTGCTGATTGCTGATCTCATCAAGCGCCTCCGAACGGACTTCAGCATCTTTGCTTCTCCATTTCGCAGCAAATAAGTTCTTCAAAGCCATGATTCCAATAATTTGGTGCCCACAAATTACTTACCATAAATACGGGTAAGCAGGTAATAGTCATTTAGATATATTGTTAGTCGTATTGACTTTTCTTGTAGTGCATAAGGTAAACAATCCAACCCACAAAGGCAAATATACAACCAGCCAGCATGGGCGAATCAGGGTTTTCCTTGACAAATATCCAGCCCACCAAAGGGGGAAGGATGCCTGATAGCGCATGAACCGATTGGTTAATACCTATAATTTCCCCCTGAATGCTTTTCTCCGATACATTAGAAAGAATGGCCAGTGTATTTGGATAGGTGACACTTTGGAATATAATCAGCAGCGGTAAAAAAACATAAAACAAAAGGTCGTCTTCCTGAGGAATCAGTAGCAACAAATAGCTGAAAGCAAAAAGCGGTATTGTATAAACCAGCAATTTCCACGGATTAACAGCTTTTGAAATCCATGGTAGAATTAAACCCTGGGTAATAGCAACCCATATACCCAGATATGCAACTGCTAATGCTATACCACTTTGTTCATATCCGAATTTAATCTCCAGATTAACTGGAAGATACTGCAAAAAGAAGGAAAAGCCTAAAGTCATAAAGTAAATGGAAAGAAACATCAGCTTAAGCTTAGGGCTGGTAAAAGCACGATTGATGTTTTGAACCGCTTTAAGATATGTAAGCTTAGACTTGTTCAAGACTGAAAGGGTAGAGGGGAAATTATTGAGTACGAAGAAAAAGTTGGCAAAAGACAGGGCCGATACAAAAAGAAAAGGTAACGAAAAATTGAACCACTCCACAAGCGAAGCATCGCTTAGGGTTCCACCGAGTAACGCTCCAATAATAAAACCTGTTCCAAGAGCAATGCCCACAATTCCAAAATTCTTGGCCTTATCCTCTTCACTACTTACATCGGCTATAGCTGACTGCATAACCGGCAGACTGCTACCTAATAGCCCGGCAATGGTCCTGGATACAAAAAGTATCCAAAGGCTTTTTATATAAATACCATAAGCAAACAGGAGGTATGCAAATACATTAATTAAAATGGTAAACAGCAACACGTTTTTCCTGCCGACCCTGTCGGACCAGGCGCCGAGAAAAGGCGAACCAAAAAATTGTCCTAATGCAAAGAAACCCAACAGCAAGCCGTACCACATAATACGGCCGCTTTCTCCATGGCCGATCAAAAAACCATGTTCAGGTTCTACAAAAAGGGGGGCAAACAAGGGGACAGTTGCTCCGAATCCCAAAAACTCAATGAAGATCACGACAAAAATGAGCCAGAGGGAATTTTTGTTTTCCCTGGCTGATGAGCGTGCGATTTCTAGAGTGCTTTTCAAAACTTTTCAGGCTTAAAGAAACTAAAAAAGAATTAGCAGCATTTGCAACCACAGAAATTAATTATAACTTTAAATCATCGGTTACGTACAAACCGGTAACAACCTGAAGATAAAATGGATACTAGAACAACTACCGGAGAGGAACAACCCGTGCCAGAAGTTATTAAGTTTAAAGTTTCAGCCTTTCTAAAATCGAGGCTTCCACTGAAAAAGCCTTGCCCAAAATTTGTAGCCTCTCTGAAAGATAAATGCTACAATTGCGGTGAAAAGCCCAATGGCGAGAAGCTTTTCAATTAATCCTCATACCTCCTTCTTGCGTCTCTTTTTATTAAACTTATATGGTGCAGGAACACAATATTGATGTGAATCGTACCGCCCGATTCTCTACTTTAGGTAATTATTCAAAAGGAATTGATAATCTTTGGTTTGTGATGCATGGTTATGCTCAGTTATCTAGGGATTTTATTGCACAGTTCGAGCCACTTTCAAATGATAATACACTTATTGTGGCGCCTGAAGGTTTATCCAGGTTTTACAGCAAAGGTTTTTATGGTGGAGTAGGCGCCACGTGGATGACCAAAGAAGATCGCCAGAATGAAATCCGGGACAATATTGCTTATCTGGGCCGACTGTATCAAAAGGTT
>JANQHL010000036.1 GCA_028277085.1 Flavobacteriaceae bacterium | reverse complement strand
AAGATGTAGGGGGGTTGGGTGTTAGCCGTAAGGTGTTAGGTGTTAGGTGTTAGGTGTTAGGTGTTAGGTGTTAGGTGTTAGGTGTTAGGTGTTAGGTGTTAGGTGTTAGGTGTTAGGTGAAACTACTCAAAACTAAATTCTGGAATGCGGCCCTTTACTCCTTTAAAGAACTGCCGTATTTTTCTGAAATCAAGGTTGGTGTTATCCGTCGCCCATAAAGGCTCCGATAGTTTTACCTGTTTTTTGCCAAAATCAAACGCCACCATTATTACCGGTACGTTTGCCCTTTTGGCGATATAATAGAACCCCGTCCGTAAGGCTTTCACCTTCTTTCGTGTGCCCTCGGGAGCAAGTGCAAAGCGGAAAACTTCTTTTTTCTCAAAAATATCCACTACGGCATCCACCGTATTTTGGTTTTTGGAACGATCTACCGGAGTACCACCAGTCCATCTAAAAAACCAACCAAAAGGAGAGCGAAACAGACTCTTTTTACCAATATAATGGATCTCTTTGTTGACTACCTTTCGCACAATTAATCCCAAAGGAAAGTCCAACCAGTGTGTATGGGGTACTACAATCACAACGCATTTTTTAATATCAGGGAATTCTCCAAGAAGCTGCCACCCCAAAATCTTAAAAAAGATGAACTTAGCCAGTGCGTGAAGCATCTAAATTTTTTGGTAGATCTGTTTTAACTGATCTTGTGTGATCCTATCCTTCCAGTTTTTTCCCAAGGCGTTTTCCCACAAAGGTTCCATGGAAAGCGCTATTTGCACCATTTGTTCCAACTCATCATCACTCAATTCTTTACAAAGGCCTGCAGGAAATTCAACAGCCTGCTTTGCTTTCATTTTTAGGAATAGTGCAACCCCTTCTGGATAAAAATCCTGTAAATGTTGGAAGACCAGGCAATTTCCCAATCCGTGTTTTGTTCCTAATACATAGGAAAGGCCATAACTGATGGCATGTGCCACCCCTACCTGGGAATAGGCAATACTCATTCCGCCGTGCCAGGACGCCATCATCAATTTTTCTTCTGCTTGATCCTTGGGCAATTCGCCTAAAAATACTTCTTTACATAGCTCTAAGGCCTTTTCGCCATGGCTTTGACTAAACGCATTCAGATAGGTCCCTTCTAAAGATTCAACACAATGAATAAAGCAGTCCATTCCCGTGTAGAACCATTGATCGGTTGGAACTGTAGTCAATAAATCCGGATCCAAAACTACCTGATCATAGGTGGTATAGTCGGAATTAATCCCCAATTTTTTATCTGGCCCTAGCAATACTGCAGTTCGGGAAACTTCTGCTCCTGTACCGCTTATGGTGGGCACTCCTACATGGTATAATGCGGGGCGATTTACCAGATCCCAGCCCTGGTATTCTACCGAACTGCCTTTGTTGTTAACCATAACAGCAACGGCCTTGGCCAAGTCCAATAGTGTTCCTCCTCCAATTCCGACTATCCCTGAAGGCAGTTCATCAAAATCCGTAATTATCTTTTCTACCAGAGCATCTACCTGTTTGGTTTTTGGTTCTTCATCAGCGGAGATAAATATGATCTGGTCATTGAATAACCAGGGAATACGTTGTTCCAGGGGTTTACCTTCAAAAAAATCATCCACCAAAAAAATGAAAGGAGCTTCTGAGTTTTTCCGTTTGGGCAGCAAAATATCGGCTAACTGACCAAAACTCCCCCTACCAAATACCACACGAGGCACCATAGGGAAGTTTTTAAACATCGGCTTCGCTTTTGGTATTGATTTTTTTGTTGCTATGTGATTCTCTTGCTTCATGCTAATTCAAATACTTCATTACATCCCGAATGGAGTTCAATTTTAAATGGTTATTGGTTCGCTCTTCCTCCTCACTCACTAATTCATGCACCCAGGTGGTATGAAAAGGCACATGCACCGCTTTACCTCCCAAATTCAAAATCGGAATTACATCGGACTTCAAAGAATTCCCAATCATCAAGAACTCCTCTATTGAGATTTCCAAATGCTCCAAAAGGTTGCGGTAATTTTCTTCTTTTTTATCACTTAACACTTCAACATGATGGAAATAACGCGATAAACCTGATCTTTCCAATTTTCGCTCCTGATCCAGTAAGTCCCCTTTGGTCAAGACGATTAAGCGGTACTTCTTTTCCAAAAATTGCAGCACCTCTTCCACACCATCCAGCAACTCCACGGGGTGTGCAATCATTTTTTTGCCTAGTTTCAAAATCTCCACAATGGTTTCCTGGGGAATAGCATTATTGGACAAATCCAAAGCAGATTCTATCATGGAAAGGACAAAACCTTTAATGCCATATCCATAAAGTTCCAGGTTTTGCATTTCCATCTTAAACAATTCCTGATCCACTTTGTTTTTAGTCTCATAGCTCTCCAGAAGGTCTGCAAACCGTTCTTCGGTTTCCCTAAAATAGGTTTCGTTTACCCACAACGTATCGTCTGCATCGAAACCAATCACCTTAATAGTACTAAAATCTACTTCCATGCCTTGCGTGCTCGTTCCAGATCTTCAGGAGTATCAATCTCTATCCCTGTCACCGAAGTTTCTACCATTTTTATTCTTTTACCATATTCCAAAAATCGAATAGCCTCTATCTTTTCCGCCGCCTCTAAAGGCAAAACAGGCAGCTGCCTGAAATCCAATAAGGCCTGTTTTCTAAAAGCGTACACCCCTTTGTGCTTATAATAGGGGATATTAACCTCCTTGTTTCTTGGAAAGGGAATTGGAGAACGGGAAAAATAGAGGGCGAAATTACGATCATCCACAACAACTTTCACCGTGTTTGGGTTAGAAATGTCTTCCCAATCGGTTATTGGTGTCATCAGAGAAGCTAAATCAATTTCCATAGCCGAATCCTGATAAAATAACAGAATTAGTTTTTCCAAACTCTCCTTATCAATAAAAGGTTCATCTCCCTGAACATTTACCACCACATCCACATCCATGGTAGTAACGGCTTCCGCAATTCGGTCACTACCACTCTCATGTTCTTCCTGACTCATTATTGCCTTTCCTCCGTTTTCTTCAATTAGATTATAAATAGTGGTACTATCAGTGACCACATAAACCTCATCAAAGAGATGCGTCTTCACTGCAGCCTTATATGTCCTTAGAATTACGGGCTCCCCACTTAAGTCCTTAAGCAGTTTGGCAGGAAACCGAGAGGCCTGATAGCGCGCCGGAATCATTGAAATAATTTTCATCCCCTAAGCTAATTGTTGATTCTTGGACGTAGTTTTCGATATATCCGAAAAATAATCGCCAAGATAATGATTACTAGAACAGCGGCAAGCAGCGGAGCAAAAATCGAAGCTGTAGATACCACTACAGCGGTTCCTGTTTCAACTGTGGAGACAATAGGGTTAGCTACTCCTCCGGTAGTAGCTGTTGAAGTCAATCTTCCTGCGGCATTGGCCCCTTTGATCGCAGAAGCAGTACCTCCTCCGGCGATAATAGCCAAAGACCAGGTAACCACCGGATCCAAATCAACAATCGTAGACACCATAACAGCCGTGCCCGCCACAGCAGCCAAAGGAATTGCAATACTGTCCAAGGCGTTATCTACCCATGGAATAAAATAGGCAAACACCTCTACCAAAGTTGCTATACCCAAAGTAAGTACCGCAGCCAGGCTTCCGATCCATTGCCAGTTCGCGTTTAACTCCCAAACCCCAAAATATCCGGCCAAACTGAGTGCAAATAGGGGAAGAAATACCCGAAAACCTGCCGAAGCTGCAAGTCCTACCCCTAAAAAGATGCTGATAACGGTTTCCGATGTCATACGTGGTGGTTTTGTCTAAATTAAGTCATTCAGATGCAACAAAAAAATCCTCTTTAAAGCCTATTAAATACAAGCGTTCCTGAGCTCTGGTAATGGCGGTATACAACCATCGGAGGAACTCCCGATCCATACCACCCGTAAGATAGGGCTGTTCTACAAAGACAGTATTCCATTGTCCTCCCTGGGATTTATGACAGGTGATGGCATAGGAGAACTTCACCTGCAGTGCATTGAAGAAACGATTGTTTTTTACCCCTAGAAATCGTTTGTATTTTGATTTTTCGTGAGCGTAGTCCTTGGCTACTTCTTCATACAACTGATTGCCTGCCTCATAAGAGAGTGATGCCGAGGCAGAATGCAAGGTGTCTAGTAACAATACGGTCTCAAAAGGTTTTTGATCTGGATAGTCCACCATCTGCACACGTACTTCTGCAAATTTGAAACCGTACAGCTCTTGAATTGAAAAAAGCTCCAGTATTTCTATAATATCTCCATTGGCAATAAAGCCGGCGCGGGAAGAAGGCGACAGCCAAAAATAGTTGTTCTTGACCACCATCAGGAAGTCTCCCACTGCGATCTCGTTTTCCAGGTTTAAAATACGCTGACGAATATTCTGATTATATAGGTTAGCCCTTTTGTTAGAGCGGACGATGATGGTGGTCTCCTGTTTACCCACCTGTGCATAAGTGCTGTCAATAGCCTCCTGTATCTCAAAGCCATCAGTCAAACGAACCACATCTTTAAATCTTAAGTGATCAAATTGGAAGGCCTCAAAAAAATTACTTTGTAATTGTTCTCGAATCGTGGTAGCATTAAACAGAATACCTGAGAATTCGTTTTGTCGCATTACCTCTTGTAGTTCCATTTGGGTAACCTGAAGTTGGTATCGCAATGCCAGCTCATCAGTTGCCAGGGCAGGACTAAGTTCTAGTTTAACAGGGGGTAACTGCGCTGTATCCCCTATTAAAATAAGCTTACACCGATGTCCGGCATCAACGTACTGTATCAAATCGTCCAGCAACGCGCCATTTTCAAATAGCTTAGAATCCGAAGGAACATCAGGAATCATAGAAGCCTCGTCCACTATAAAAAGGGTATTTCTGCTTTTGTTTGGGGCCAGAACAAATTGAACTCCCCCACCGGATTGCTTTTTCGGAAAATATATCTTTTTATGAATGGTATACGCCTGTGTCCCCGAATACCCTGACATCACCTTGGCCGCTCTACCGGTGGGAGCCAGCAAGATCGTTTTCATTTTAAGGTGCCACAACTGTTTTACTACACAGCCAATAATTGTGGTCTTTCCGGTACCTGCAAAGCCCTTTAAAACAAAAAGGTGTCCCCTATCCTCCGAAGTAATGAAATGCGATAGTTTTTGTAGTGCTACTGCTTGTTCAGAAGTGGGGGTAAACGGGAAGCCTTCTTCCAGTTTATTGTAGAAAAATTGTGGAGAATGCGAGGTCATATCGTGCCAAATATAGCTATCATTTTTAGGGGGAAAACTTTCGTGATTCAAAAAAAATTGTAGATTTGTTGATAACCACTAAATCTAATTAACTCGTAAAAAATGAAGACCATTTTACAAATAGTTCTATGGATTGTCTGCGTTGTCTTTGCCTATATGATTTACCAATCGGTAAATGGGCCTATTGAATTCAAAAAAGTTCGCCAAGAACGATTCCAGGCTGTAATTGACAAGTTAAAGGATATTCGAGACGCACAGGAAGCCTACAGATCCGTAAACGGAAAGTATGCTGGTAATTTTGAAAGCCTTATCAAATTTGTGGATACTGGCAGCTATACCATCACCCAGCAGCGCGATTCTTCTTTTATGCGCTTTGACAAAGTATACCAAATTGAGCTCCAGGTAGACACCATAGTAATAGATACCCTTGGCTTTGTTAAAGTAAAGGATTCCTTATTTAAGAATAATCCGGCGTACATGAACATGATGGATGTCCCTTTTGCCCAAAACAACGAAAAATTTGACTTGAAAGCGGATATCATTGATAAAAGCGGATATCGGGCACCTGTTTTTGAAGCCAAGGTGAAAAAAGATGTGATCTTGTATGATCAACCCGGAGATTTGATGGCTCAGGAAAACGCCCGCAATAGTGTGGAAGAAGTTAATGGGGAATTTATCACAGTAGGGTCTCTAGTAGATGTTAGTACTAATGGAAACTGGCCCCCCATTTATGACAGAAGAACCAACGAATAATATCGATACAAAGGAGCATATTCATCCTTATAAGAAATTGTCCATTCAGGTTGGCTTGAATGGACTTTCTTTTTGTGTTTTAGATACTATTGCGCATAAGGTCCTATCTTCTGATAAGGAAGATTTTAAGACGGAGTTTACCCCATATCTTGCGCTCAAAGCGTTGAAAGCGCTACTTGATCGGCATGATCTAAAAAAACATCGCTTTTCTGAAGTTACCGTTATCCATAAAAATCATCTGTATTGTCTAGTACCTAAAACACTTTTTGACAAAAATGAATTAGCCAATTATTTAAAATTCAATACCAAAATATTGGGTAGTGATCAGATTGTATATGATCTTCTTCCACAGCACGAACTGGTTTGTGTTTATGTGCCCTTTACCAATATAAACAACTACATTTTCGATTGTTTCGGTGAGTTTGAATTTAAACACAATAGTGCTGTCCTGCTTCAAACGCTGTTACAACAGAAAAACAACAGACTAACGTGTTATGTGCACGTGGGTAAAAACGCTATGGAGATCATTGTTTTGGAGAAAAAGACATTAAAACTTTACAATCAATTTGATTACAAGACAAAAGAAGACTTCTTGTATTATATCCTTTTTACCTATGAACAGCTAGGACTACATGTAGAAGAAGTCAAATTAAAACTATTTGGCAGGATTGAGGAAGACGATCCGATATTTGATATTTGCTATCAGTATATTAAAAAAGTGGCGGTTTTTATCCCCAAAAATGCGCACTATACCCTGGAAGAATCTGAAGACAGTTCCATAGATCTAACATTGCTAAGTTCAATCTAGGCAATGCGTATTATCTCCGGAAAACATAAAGGAAGACGAATTACTGCGCCAAAAAAACTGCCGGTACGCCCCACCACAGACATGGCAAAAGAAGGACTGTTCAATATACTCAACAACCTGTATTCGTTTAATGAGATAACCGTTTTAGACCTTTTTTCTGGTACTGGCAATATCAGTTTTGAATTTGCTTCCAGAGGAACAGAAAATATCACTGCCGTGGATGCCAATGCAGGTTGTATCCAATTCATTCATAAAGGATCCAAAGAATTGGATTTCCCGATTGAGGCTTTGAAAATGGATGCCTTTACCTTTTTGGATCGCACCAAAACACAATACGATATTATTTTTGCCGACCCTCCTTATAGTTTGCAAGAAAACCATTTTTTAAAGTTGCCAGATTTGGTCTTTGAAAATAAATTATTGAGAGAAGATGGGGTATTGATCGTGGAACATTCACCTCAAACCCAACTTGAAGACCATCCCTACTTTCAGAAAAGTAGAAAATACGGAAGTAGTGTTTTCAGTTTTTTCAAAAAAACTGACCAGTAACAGCAAGCAATTCCAAAGTTTGACGTTATGGTAAAAAACAAAAAGCGATGAAAACATTTAAGCTCCTATTCCTTTCTTTATCACTGAGTCTATTTATCTCATGTGAAAATGACGATGATACTACTACACCTGTTGATCAGGACACCTTGATTGGTTCCTGGGAAATGACTTCTTTGAACGTAGATACTGATTTTAGTGGAACGCTCTTGGACATGCCTCTTACAAGTAGTACCAACAGCATTGGTGAAAACTTCGACTATGTCCTGACTTTCACCGAAACCACCTATAACGCATCTGGTTCCTACGATGTGGTAACCACTGGAACGGTAAATGGCATTCCCCTTGATGAAGAAAGGGAGACCGTTACGGATGCAAATGAATCGGGAACCTATGAATTTATTGATGGAGAATTGGTAATCGATGGTGCAATAATAGATTTGGATGACATTAATTCCGAATTGGAAGGCGCCGAAATTGATCCTAACTTTGAAGCAACACTGAATTCCAATGGAGAGTTGGTCATTGAACAAAGCGGCGAAATAAGTATTGATGCTGAAGGTACCCCCTTAGATATTGAATACGACTCAAGAGTGGTATTTAGGAAGCAATAACCCCTTTAAAAAATCCAAAAGCCAAGTAAAGGGCGAAATCGAAAATTCCGCCCTTTGCTTTATAAAAGCAGGCCATAAGCCGGATTCTGTCCCCCTGAATAATCAGGGGCCTTATCATTTATCTCGGGACCTGGTTGCCCAAATCCTCTATCCGCCTACCCCCCAGCTCGGCCGTGCCACCCTCAAACGCTGGTCTACGTGGCGTTGCACCGCATAGAGTTTACCTGATTTCACTACAGCCGTACTGTACATGCTTTCTGTTGCACTGGTCCTCTCCTTTCGGTGGACGGGCGTTACCCGCTATGCTGCACCCTGGTGTCCGGACTTTCCTCCTTGTATTATCTCCAAGGCGATAAGGTGGCCTGCTCACTGCAAAATTACAGCAATTGTTAATAAAAAGCCGAACATCATATTTTTAACCAAATACAATGCCAAAGGCTATTTTTATATTTGTGATTGGGTGTAATTGGAACCATGGAACCATTTATTGTATCGGCGAGAAAATACAGACCCCAGACCTTTAAGGATGTGGTGGGACAAAAGGCCATTACGGATACCCTGGAAAACGCCATCGCGCAAAATCATTTGGCGCAAGCTTTACTTTTTTGTGGTCCCAGGGGAGTTGGCAAGACCACTTGCGCCCGAATTCTGGCTAAAAAAATCAATCAAGACGGTACGGAACGAGAAGATGAGGATTTCGCTTTTAACATCTTTGAACTGGACGCGGCCTCCAATAATTCGGTAGACGACATCCGAAGCCTGATAGACCAGGTACGCATCCCTCCCCAGGTAGGCCGATTTAAAGTTTATATCATAGATGAGGTTCATATGCTTTCCCAATCTGCATTTAACGCCTTCCTAAAAACGCTGGAAGAACCTCCCAAACACGCCATATTTATCCTGGCCACTACGGAAAAGCATAAAATCATTCCGACCATTCTGTCACGATGTCAGATTTTCGATTTTAAACGAATTACGGTTAGTGATGCGGCGGCCTATTTAAAGTATATCGCCCAGGAACAGGGTATAACGGCAGAGGATGATGCATTGCATATCATTGCACAAAAAGCGGAT
>JANQHL010000085.1 GCA_028277085.1 Flavobacteriaceae bacterium | reverse complement strand
AATCCGCAGGTGGTCCAAACATCAAACTCAAAAAACTAACTAATCTCCCATATAGTTTTTGAACTTATTCTGGAAATCGTGAAAAATCCAGCTTAGTGTAATTTTTGTGACGGTACCGTCAAGAGACACATTATCATTTCCTGATGAAAAGGTTTGGTTATGTGTTAATGTCAGATTAAAATTGTCGTTGATATTGAGTCCCAATGTAGCACCAATCAGATGCACATTTTGTCCTGCTTGTTCATTAACCAGCATGCCTGTTTCTTTGGAAAAGAACTCTGAACTACCACCATTCATGTAACTGTAATCCAACGACAAATAACCGCTCTTGGTAATGTCCTTGGTCAGATGACTTTCCAAGGTAAACAGCCCACTTTGTTCTACTTCCTGACCTTGGAAATCATTGTTCTTTCCAATAATCGTATAGGCAGGAAAAACTTCGAAAGTCATACTCTTTCCTGTTATCCAAGGGCCAATTCGTTGAATAAATGGCAATCCAAGTTTTAGCTTAAACTGGTTGCTTCCGATATTAATAGGGCTCTCGGAATCGTATTGACCTGTGGGGAAAGTAATACCAGCTTGCAGATATAGTAAAGAAGGGCTTTCATGTCTTACAAAGTCCTTGATCATAAGCTCCTCCGCTCCAACTAAGTTGATGGTGTTCAACCAAGTCAAATCGCCAAAACCATGTTGGAAAACTGAGGATGAAGTTGCCCCAGGGCCCGACGGGTCAACGTTAAGAGTCGCTGTGATGTTACCGGCAGGAACAATAAGATTTGAGAAAAACGTTCTGCCCAAAACAGGTTGGCTTCTAGTATAAGTGAGCATATAAAGATTGTTATCAACTATCGTTCCTGGGGTAACAAAATTTAGGTTGTTGACGGAAGCATTGATCTTGGCATTGATTAAGTGCCCACTAAGAATATTCAACTTCTTCGGGGCCGCCAGGTATGTTCTTGGCCCATCAAGTTGTGCTTGGGCTGGTCCAAACAAGAACAATGCTATTAAAGTGATATATATGTATTTCATGATTTCCTAATTTTAGATGTTGTAGTTAGTTTTTATTATCGATTTCAGGGACTGTCTCTGAACCTCTGTAAAAGCTTGGATCGTAGAATTCGGGCCTTGGTGGTAGTTTGTCCTCCAAACCATCATAAATCGAGTTGCTGGGTGCTATTACATTATTGACGGTCTTATATTCTTCCCAGTGAGCAATTAGCTCTTGGAGCTTTTCAGGATTGGATTCTGCCAAATCATGGCGCTCACCAGCGTCATCATCAAGATTGTAAAGTTCCCATTCTCCGTTTCCGTATGGGATAACCATGCTGACAAGCTTCCAAGGACCTTTTCTAATGGCTTTACAGTTCCAAAGCTCCACTCCTATATAGTCAGCATCGGTTCTTGGTGATTTTTCCTGACCATGGATCGTTGCAGCCCAGGATTTACCTTGCATGGGAAGGGTTGGTTTTCCCTTGAAAGTTGAAGGGGGAGTAACTCCAGCAAGTTCCAAGAAAGTGGGAGCAATATCTTTAACTTGCATTAGGGCCTCCTTATTTATTTGTCCCGCATTGGTTTTTTCAGGTGTTACCACAATCAATGGGGAACGAATCCCTCCTTCATAGGTAGTATATTTAGTTCCATTGAAAGGAGCTGCTGAGACTTGTGCCCATGAGGGTCCGTAAGCGGTCCAAGAGCCTTTTCTACCCCAATTTTCATGACCGTGGTTGTAGGTCTTGGCCATCCAATTTGCCTTATTAGTAGCTGGATATTTCTTATATGTCTCAGATTTTTGAGCAACATCTGGACCGTTGTCCGAAAAGAAAACGATATAGGTGTTTTCCCTTAAGTTGTTGTCTTCTAGGTATTTGATTAGCCTCCCAATTTCCATATCCATATAATCCAAGACCGCAGCAAATACTTCCATTTTCCTTGCAGTAACTACTTGTGCCAAAGGTTTTAACTTATCAAACCCAGGTACGTACCATAGTCTTTCCCCCAACTCGGTTTTTTCTGATAGGATGCCCATCTCCACCATACGCTCAAGACGTTCATCTCGCAATACATCCCAACCTTTGTCAAAAACTCCTTGGTATTTTCTTAACCATTTATTGGGTACTGCCAATGGGTCATGAGGGGCCTGGTGCGCTAAGTATGCAAAGAAGGGTTTCCCATCAGCTTTGTTGGAGTCGATATAGCTAATAATCTTATCTGTGAATGTGGTTGTGGCATAATAGTTTTTCGGTAATTCTTCAAGATATTCACCATCTTCAGAGAAATGATTTTTATCGATATGATCATCCATTGACCTCATGTCAAAATAGCTACCTGCTCCAGAAAGCATTGAGAATGATCGTTCAAATCCACGTGCATGAGGAAGATACTCTTTCGCTTTTCCCAAGTGCCATTTTCCTGCCATATAGGTGTGATACCCATTTTCTTTAAGGATTTCGGATAATGCAGGAATATCGGTTCTGAGATGACCTTCATAGCCAACTACATCCATTTGGTTTTGAGCCGTTCTTTCATACATGTTTCCCAGCCCAGCTAAATGACTGTCCATTCCAGATAGTAGCATGGAACGTGTTGGTGAGCAGGTAGGTGCTACGTAAAAGTTAGTGTAGCGAACACCCTCTTCAGCCAACTTGTCTATGTTGGGAGTGTTTATTTCACCTCCAAATGCTCCCACGTCAGAAAATCCCATATCGTCAGCTACGATGACGAGGAAATTTGGCTGGTCTTTTGTGTTCTTCTGAGCATAACTCCTTCCACATAGTAGAAGTAGTGTCAATGCAAGCAGAGAAAGCATTTTCGATTTTAATTGATTTGTTTTCATAATTTTCAAATTATTAGGTTGTACTTTATTTTAAATTTTGATACAATGTTATTAAGGTGAATTCCGCCCCGCCATCGACATTTCCCGAATGGGGCATTTCATCTTCCCAACGTTATTCCGTGTTACCTTTCTTTTGAAATATGGCTTTGGGAATCAAGGCGGTAAAGGAGACTCTAAATGTCCAGTCACCTCCAGTGAGTTCTGGGCTTTCAACTAGGTAATCGGCTCCAATCTGCACATTAAAGGGCAGGAACCCTTTTGGTTTTACAAGTTTTCCAAATCCGATACCCATGGGTATGGTCCATCGATTATCGGAATCGGCTTCCCAGTTGGCCACCACTTTGGGCGAAGTGGATAGATAGTATCCGTTGGGTAGATTGTAATTGATAAAGGGTTGGATGGTAAATGCTGAACTATCACTCTCCAGCGACCAAACGTTATTAACCAGCATCCCAATTACCCAATTACTGGGTTTGATGACGCCAACTATAGATGGGCCAGCACCCCATTCTTGAATCCCCAAATTATCACCTGCAGTTGGCAAATTGAATACGGGACCAATACCCCAACTGATGTTGCCTTTTTTGGTGTAAAACACGGAGAGGTTTACATCGCCGATACCATTAAAATTGCCCGACTCGGCAAACACATTTGGCTGGTTGACAATAGGTAGAATTACCCTGGTAATAATCTTTCCGTCCGCAAAAGGTATAACGGGCTGAATATTGGTAACGTTCATTGTCCGATCAAAGGGGCCAACTCCAAAAGTGGTATTGTTTTGAAATGGCACACTAATAATGTTGGCAATGGGATCTTGGGCGATTTTGGCCAAGTCTTCCTCGGTAAGTTGGCCAAAACCTTTAGAGCTTCCTAGATAAAGGCATAGTAGTAATAATACAATGGGCTTAATTTTTTTCATGACTTCCAGATGTATTGATTATTGACCAAATCTAGAAGCGCTGATAGTCATAAACACGCCTCAATTACCTATCGTTGCTGCACTACTTCCCAACGTATTGGTTGTTGTAAATGATGATAATTGTCCGTGGGGTTAAGAGTTTGTAGGATCTTGAATTAAATACTTCCCGACCAACATAGCGACCAATATGGTGAGATAAAGTTGCCCCGTAATACCGATTAAAAGGGCGATAGATTGAGCTGGGGCCGTCAATGGCAGAACGTCTCCGAAGCCAAGGGATGTCAGTGTAGTAAAAGAAAAGTAGGTAAGTTGATATAAATCGCTACCCTGATTTAGATTGTACGAATTGGGAACCAATAAGTTTATGAACTGAAATAACTGACCTCCAAATAATCCAATTAAAAAATAACCTGAAACGGCCGCCGAAATAATGTTCAAAGTAATTTTGGGACTGTTCCAAATGATATTAAAAAGGCGATAACTAAGAAAGGTGAGAAAGGTGCTGGTGAAAAAGGCCCTTAAAAACTTTACCACGGGCAGTAGTCCAATTTCAACCCCAAGCCAAATAAATATGATTGCCACGATACCAATCGCAGAACCAACTAGAAAGTGCCGAATGGAATTGGAAATTAGTTGTATTCCAGTAAAAACAACAAAAGACAATACTACCTGAAAAATCAATGCTCTTAAATGTGGAAGTAAATAAACTGGGATGGGTAGTAATAGTAACAGAACGAGGCTTAATAAAAGCCAAGTAGAATTGTTTTTACCTCGGAAAAGAAACCGTTGCAGCTTAAGGTGATAACGATATGCCTTTCGAATTCTTTTCAAAACTATTCACTTTATGTTGTATCTAAGTTTGAGCAGTATCAGTTCTTCCTCCAGTTCATTCCGAAGCTCAGATAGTCTATCGCTTCCCTTTCTTCCTTTTTGACCAGCTATCAAGCCGTTGATACACTTTTCCAAAAAAGGGACATCTGCATTTTTGTTACCGTTTATGAATGCCATGGTTCCTTTTAAAGCAAATAAAAAGTATTGGATCTCCGAAGTGTCCTGATAGAGATTCATTACCCTTTCAGTCTTCTCCAAGTAATATTGTAATACTCTGTGGCACTCATTGCGTAATCTTTGTTTATCGTAAACGGTCATGGCAAGAAATTTCATCAAAAGTATGCTATGACTAATGGGATAGACATCGGTAATTTCCCAACGTTATTCCTTGACTTCCGAACGTACTGTGATATTGCCCTATTATTAATATCTTGAAGTGGTCGTAATAGTAAGTCGATGCCCTTCACTGCAAAGTTTTCCGATGTAGGAATCAATGTTCAAAACATTGATGGAAAGCCTATGCTCATTGAAAAAATTCATTCTGAAAGGAGGATTGAAAGTATTTCCTTGGATGTACCTCATATACTCAAACCATTGAGGTCTGAAGAAAATCGTATTTCTTACGATTTCATGGATATTGAAAGGTTTGACCCACCAATTCCAAGAACTAAAAAGGATTTTATAGACCTTCTAAATAATTGTTTGCAGGTTGTCCATACCCTTAAGTTACTTCATCAAAAGAATATGTCCATTGGGACTTTGTCATCTAGCAGGATTGTGCTAAATGAACAAAAACAAATTATGATTCTGGGTAATTCCTTATTTCGAGAAATACCCTTTACATCTTCGTCCGAGGTTTATGCTTTGGAAGACTTGTATTTCTCGGCTCCTGAAAACTATGAAAACACAGCAACAGTCGCTGATTATCGTTCAGATTTCTATTCTCTGGGGATTAATTTATATACATGGGTCACCGGAAGTCTTCCTTTTAAAGGGAATGATAGGTTAGAGCTAACCCATCAGCATCTCACCAAGACACCGATAACTCCTTCGGATATTAACCCCAGAGTACATCCAAGCTTCGATGAATTGATTTTGATTCTTTTAGCCAAAAATCCAAATGATCGGTATGCGTCCGCATTTGGTCTGTTTCAAGATTTAAGTGAAATATCAGAAGCATACAAAAAAGAAGAGAACAAAAAAATACAACTTCACAAGGATTACAATCCTGGTAAAATTGAATTTGCATCCATACTTTTTGGCAGGGAAGACCAATTAGGAATATTGGAAGAATGCTATAAAAAAGTAGGCTACCTGGATTCCCAAATTGTTTTCGTTGAAGGTTATTCCGGAGTAGGGAAAACAAGCTTGATTAATACGTTCATTGAGGGTTCATCTACAAACAAGAACATTGTACTGAAAGGAAAGTTTGATCAGTTTAAGAACACACCATATTCCGCAATTCAATCGGCGTTTACCAGCCTGGAAAGACAACTTCTATTGAACGCAACACTTGATACAAAGAAACTTCATGAGACTCTTAAGGAAGCCCTTGGGAAAAATGCTGGAGTTCTGAAGGAAATCGTTCCAGGGATTTCTGCAATGGTTCCAAAATTGGAAGTAGTTGAGGCATTAAATCCGATTGAGACCAGAAACCGTTTTGTCTATGTCTTTCAAAAGTTTTTTGAGGCGGTGGCAGACCTAGGATTGAAAATCATTCTGTTTTTGGATGATTGGCAATGGTGCGACGTTCCATCTTTGGAACTTGTTAATGCTTTGGTCAAGATTGAAAGTAAAAATGTCTTTTTTCTGTTCGTCTATCGAGGTAATGAAATTGACAGCAATCATCACTTTCACAGATTCAAAACGGAAATCGAAAAAAGAGAAAATTACAGTCACTTATTGGTATCTCCTTTAAACAGAAAATCGGCAAATGAAATGATCGCCAACACTCTGGGGATGAATGAAACTGACACTTCTGAGTTTACAAAGCTTATTTTTCCCAAAACCGAAGGGAACCCATTTTACATCAAACAATTCATAAACTCCTTACACCAAAATAGGGCGTTGAGTTACGACTATGACAAACATGTTTGGAGATGGAAAAAGTCGATGGTGGGTGCCAAAAATGTATCGGACAATGTGGTTGGCCTGATATCCAAAAAGATAGATAAGCTCTCTTACGAAGCACAGATTATTTTTAAGGTTGCCTCCTGTATTTCAGGTCGATTCGATTTGGATTTGATATCGGAAATAAGTGGAATACAGAAAGCGTTAATGCCGATATTATTGGATATTTCCATCGGTAGTGGTTATATCATAAAAACCCAAAATGATGGTTTGCCAAAGTATTCATTTGCCCATGATAGGGTGCAACAAGCAGCATATCACCTTCAGGTACCATCATTTAATCTATCAACCGAGGAACTACATTATCGACTTGGAAAGACTTTACTTAAGAAAAAGGACCAAACCGATTATTCCGTAGGCGAAATCCTATTGCATTTTGTTAATGCTAAAGAACTTATAGAAATTGATATTGCCAAGGCAATAATCAAAGTGATACTGGGACAGAACAGCGAATCGGGCCTATCCATTACCCCTCAGGCGAGTAAACAATATTTTGAACTGGGTCTTTTCCTCGTTGACAAATTCGAAATATCAGAGTACCGCTTCCAGTGTTTGTATGGAATTTGCGAGTCCTTATTTCTGTTAAGTGATTTGGAAAGTGCTGAGATTTTTGCAAGTAGGGCTTTTTCGACAACCGCGGAAGTTTTGGAAAAAGTTCAGCTCCTAAGAATGAAAATGCTTTTTTACGAAAGCTATGCGATGTATGAAAGGAATATCCAAACGGGTTTGGAAGCTCTTGAATTGTTCAATATTGAGGGTCGAATTCAGTTTGAAAACAACGGCCTGGAGCCACTAATCCACAAAGAATATGAGCTCTTCAACACTCTTGCTGCCAAAGACAACTTACTGCAAGAATTGGCCAATCGAAAAATGACCGCTCCTGAGGATTTGGCCATTATGGATGTATTGGTTAACATGAATGCCTCTGCATATTTTGTTGACCTTTACCTATTTGCTTGGAGCACCTTAAAAATGACTAACCAAACCTTGGAAAAAGGGTTGACGCATTCTACTCCTTTTGCATTGGTATTTATGGGGTCTTTATTGGTTGCTTTCTATAAGGAATTCGACTATGGCTATGAATTTGGCAAAATTGGAGTTGATCTGCTTGCCCACATCGATAATGACCAATACAAAAGTAGGACGTTATCTATTTTTCCAATTTTTATTCAGCATTTCAAAGAACCCATATTGGCAGGTACGTCCAATTTGGATGAATCCATTTATAGTGGATTAGAGTCGGGTGATCTGCCGTATGCAGGATACTCTTTTTATGCGAAAGTGCGGGATGCTTTTCTGGCAGGGGATGATTTGATCAAAACGTTGGAAATCTGTGATGAAAGCATAGTATTTATGGAAAAGGTCAATAATCAAGGTCTGTTGGCCCTAATGAAACTACTTAAAGGAAGTCTGTTGAAATTGTTGGGTAGGTTTGATTCGCAGTATCAGTCCGTTGAGAAGGAGGCCCTAAAGTTTTTACAGGAGGTAAAGTTTTTCACTGCAATATCCCACCATTATATTTTCAGGAGTTGGGCGTGTTGTATGCTAAAGGAATTTAAAGAGGCAAGTATTCTTTTAAAGCAAAATGAGGAGATCGTGATCTATGCGGCCTCGCAACCACACGTTCCAAAACATTACTTTCTGGATTCTCTTTGCATACTCTATCTAAATGAATCACTTAATGCGAAACAGGAAGAAAGAATAAAAGAGAACCAGAGTGTCCTGAACCTTTGGAGCAAAAGTATGCCCGATAATTTCAGCGCGGAGTATTATCTAATCGAGACGCTTTTAAAAGGGCGCTCTGGCAAAATAGAAGAGGCGTTGGGGGCCTTTAATCTGGCCCTTAAATGGGCAGAAAAAGGTGGTTTGAGGGGTGTAAAGGCGTTTGCCTATGAAATTGCCTCAGACATGCTTAAATCAAGTGATTATTCCGTTTTGGCCGAGGGGTTTGAAAAAAATGTGAGTGCCATTTATGAACAATGGAATGCGGTGGCAAAATCGAAGAAAGGTAAAGATGAAATGACAACTTTAGACTACACGTATTCAGACCTCACCACTGAAAGTTTGATTAGGTCTATGCAGGTAATTTCATCAGAAGTTAACAAAGGTGATGTAGTTGAAAAGCTTCTAAATGTACTTATGGAAAAAGCAGGGGCGGACCGAAGCGTGTTGATCTTAATAGAGAAAGGGCATCCCTACATCGAGGCTCAAATAAACTCGGACGCTGAGAAGAAGCTTTTGGCCAAGGAACCCCTTGGAAAACAAAAGTCAATTCCTATTCGCATCATTGAATATGTCATAAGTTCTAAAAAGGAATTCGTTTTTGACAGTAGTGATGTAGCAATTTCTGTAGACCAAGAGTATATAGAAAAAACCAAAATGCAATCATTGCTTGCCCTGCCATTAATAAGGCAAAAAGAGCTTATTGGAGTCTTATATCTTGAAAATCGAAAATTCCCAGGTTTGTTTCAAGGTAACGATCTCGATACACTTAAGGTCATCGCATCTCAGGCTGCAATATCAATTTATAACACACTCCTTTTTGAAGAGGCCTCTGAACTTAATATAGCGCTGCAATCTTCCAAGGACGAATTGAGTAAGATGAACCTATTGTTGGAGGATAAAATAAAGGATAGGACCAAAGTTCTTAGACAGGAAATTGAAACCCGTAAGGAAGTTGAAGAAGAACTCAAAAAGGCTCAAAAAGAAGCAGAGAAATTTCATCAACAGCAGATAAAGGAAGAACGACGGGAGAGCTTACAATCAAAAATGATGATGCTATCCTCCCAAATGAACCCTCATTTTATTTTTAACTCTTTAGGCTCGGTACAGTCTTACATATTGAATAATGATACCAATAGAGCTGTGGACTTCATTTCTGAATTTGCAGGCTTGATGCGAAAAAACTTGATAAACTCGACTACCAAATACATATCAATAGCTGAGGAGCTGGAGTTTTTGGACAAGTATCTGTTGTTGGAAAAAATACGATTCAATGACAGTTTTGAATACCGTATAAGCGAGGAAATAGATAATCCTCATGATACGTTGATTCCACCAATGTTACTGCAACCCTTTATAGAGAATGCAGTGATTCATGGACTAAGCAAACTAGAAGGAAGGAAAGGGAGCTTAAAAGTCCATTTAGACGAAACAGAGGATAGGATTATCTGTATCATAGAGGATAACGGAATTGGAAGAGAGAATGCTTTAAAGCATAGGAGCCAAGGTCATACGTCAGTGGCAATAAGTAATCTCGAAACCCGATTGGAGCTTCTAAACGATTCCAGTGAGGATAAAGAGTATACTTACGAAATTGTTGATTTAAAAGACAAAAATGGTCCGATGGGGACAAGGGTAAAAGTGTGTTTCCCGAATGACCTACATTAACCTATTGAGTAAGTCATCTTTTTTTCTAACTGACACATCTACGTGCGATCCATCTTTCATTATCACGTATCCACCCTTTCCTTTTACATATTTTTCTAGGTGCGTCAGATTGATCATGTGAGACTTATGCACCCTAAAGAAATTACACTGTTCCAATAGTGCTTCATACTCTTTCAAAGGTTTTGAGACCAGTATTTTTTTCCCACTCTGTAAATAGAAGTTTGAATAGGATCGCTCCGCTTCTGCTCTTATAATCGCCTCGGCCTCGATAAAATCTATTCCGTCAGAGGAGGGTAAGGCAATTTTGGTAAAACGTTGGTCTTCCAACTTCAAGTTGGATTTAAGTACATTAATTTTTTCGCTACTGACGGTATCCCCTTTTTTGTTAATTATTTTCACGGCCCTAGTCACTGCGTCTTGTAGCTCCCTTATATTTATGGGCTTCATAAGATAATCAAGGGCGGCATATTTTATTGCGTTGATGGCATAAAGATCATGGGCTGTTGTGAATATTACTTCGAAAGGTGGTTCTTCGAAGTGGTCGAACAAAGTAAAACCATTTCCCCCAGGCATCTCAATGTCCAAAAAAATGATCTGAGGACTTTTATCCAATATCAAACTTACGGCTTCAGCAACATTATGGGCATTTCCCAATATTTCAATTTCAGGACAAAAATTGCCCAACATTTTTCCCAGGGTCTTGTGATGCCGACCCTCGTCATCAACAATTATTGCCTTAATAGTACCCTCAACTTCCATTATTTGTTCCTTACTAAGTAAATATACAGTTATTACTCTTTTAGTAATTCTTTGTTATTTAATAATTTAGTGAAAGTCATGTCTATTACTTTGGGTTCCATAGCACCGGATTTCAGCGCAAGCACTACAATGGGAGATTTTGGATTCCATCAATGGCTTGGCTCCAGTTGGGGGCTATTGTTTTCGCACCCTGAAGATTACACTCCAGTGTGTACAACGGAGCTAGGGGTGGTCGCTAATTTACATGATGAGTTCAAAAAGCGGAATGTCAAGGCAATTGCACTGAGCGTTGACAGCCTTGAATCACATAAAGGTTGGATTAAGGATATCGAACAATCTATGAACGCCAGAGTTAACTTTCCCATCATCGCGGACGAACAAGCAAAAGTCGCTCAGCTTTACGGAATGATTCATAAAGGAAGTTCTGAAAAGCACACAATTCGGTCGGTCTTTGTTATCGGGCCAGAAAAGGATATCAAATTAATGCTTACCTATCCTATGGCGGTAGGTAGAAATTTCGATGAAATATTGCGAGTGGTAGATGCGCTGCAACTTAGCTATAAACACCCTATTGTTACCCCAGCGAATTGGAAGCAAGAGGAAAATGTGATTATCGACCCGTCCCTTTCAAGTGAGGAAGCGGGCAAAACATTTCCAAAGGGGCACGCAGAGGTAACGCCTTACTTGCGTTATACTGAGCAACCCTAGTTCAATTAAAACCCGTTTATCGCCAAGTCGTTTGATTACCTATATTCTCACTTTGAACAGAGTTTTCATTTAGGATTCCTTAAAATCAGTTATATAATAATCTGAAAATTTTATCTGAACTTACAATTCAAAGCAGTAAAACTATTTTCGATAAAAAATGAATTATGGACATCAAAACCTTCCCTGAACTTCTGGGTGTGCTAACGGGTTTTTTGAGTTTTTTCTTTGCCTTTTTTCTTTTGACTTTAAAAACGAAGAGACAAACCAGCAATTTTTTAATTGCTATGTTTCTTATCATTTTTGCTATTGATACTGGTGGAAACGTATTGCTGAACAATTATGTCTATCCCAAACACCCTGGATTAGGATTGCTTCTTGGTTCCTTAATTTTTTTAGAGCTTCCTTTTTTGTATCTCTATATACAATCCATTGTCTACAACGATTTCAGATTGAGGATGGTTCACTTGCTGCATGGCGTAACTTTTCTAATGGCCATTTTCATCTTACTTCCAAATTTCTACCTGGCCAGTTTGGCGGAAAAACTTACCGTTCTTAAAGGAGAAGACCCTGTTTTGTTCGAACTCAAATTGGTATATATTATTCTTCATTTACAAGTTTTATCCTACCTCGTTGCCAGCTTTGTTCTTGTAGCTCGTTATCGAAAGCTATATTTGGAGAACTACTCCGATACCAAATGGTTCAACCATAGATGGTTGTTTCAACTGGTGCTGTTTCTTAGCATTGATTTTTTTGTTTCGACTTTGAAGAATACCTCTCTGTTTCTTAACAGATCTGAACTTTATGAAAACATTGCCGTGGCAACCAATCTCATGGCGTTGGCATTGATTTGTTGGATAGTATTCAAGGCATTACGTTACCCTGAACTGTTCAAAGGGGTGAATTCAAGAACTCGGTTGGCCAAACAACTTGCCGAGAAGAATGATGCGAACAACCAACTAACGGAAAAGGAAAGTAACCTATTGAAAGCCCTTAAACACTTTATGGAACAAAACGAACCGTATACCAATCCTTCGTTGTCGATGTCTGATTTGGCTAAACACTTGCAAGTACCTCCCAAGGAGCTTTCCATACTTATTAATCATAAAATTCACAAGCACTTTTTTGATTTCGTAAATGAGTATAGGATTGAAAAGGCAAAATCAATTTTCAAAGAAAACCTCGATGAAAAGTTGACGGTGCTGGAAGTCTTATACGAAGTTGGCTTCAACTCAAAATCTTCTTTCAACACTGCCTTCAAGAAACATACGGGATTGACCCCTACCCAATTTCGCCATCAACTTTAGTTTTTATAGAATCTCCCAATTCGTTACGAAAAAGCGTTTGACTTTTTTTTAGTCGGTCGACTTGCATTCTTCTATTGGTCAATTTTGCTTCCAGATTACAAACAAAAATTCTAAAGGATGGAGATAAATAGAGTTAAACCGATACGACTGGGAACTTCAGTCATTATATTTTTTGGTGCTGCCATGCTATTCTTGGTTTTAGAACGCGTGGTGTTGCCTTTTCTTAACGCGAATGGAGTATCCAAAATTCTAATGTTTTTGGTGATGGCATCGCCACACGTCATTTTCTTCGCCAGTGCCCTGATAGGATTTAAACTTGAAGGACATCCTTTGAATTGGCAATCATTGATGACCCGTTTTCGATATAAAAAGATTAAGGGCAAAAAATGGTTATGGACCCTCCTATACATATTGGTCTTTGTTGGCCTTTATCTCATGGTATATACCCTCGCATGGCCATTGGTCAAAATTATCCATGCATGGCTTCCAACAACAGACCTTTTGACGGAAGTAATGAGTGATGGCGAAACCTTTGTCGGTCATCCACTAAAGGGAAATTGGTGGCTGCTCGGACTTTTTATGGTTATGTATTTCTTCAATATAGTAGGAGAAGAGTTTTTATGGAGGGGGTGGTTATTCCCAAAACAGGAAAAAACCCATGGTAGGTACACGTGGGTTGTCCATGGGCTGCTTTGGACCTCTTTCCATCTATTTGCTCCCTACAATGCGATTATGGTGCTTCCCGGAGCTATGTTCATGTCGTATATCACGCAGCGAATACAGAACAATACTCCTTTCTTAATAGCACATGCAGCATTGAATAGTATTCCGGTGATTATGTTGGTTGGGGCAATCATTGGCTGATAATACGAAGAATAAGTAACGCGTCGCAAAACCATTTTTCTGAAAATGGAACTAGTACTGGTAACATGATTTTTTTTTAACTTTCATGTACTGCACCTAAAGAGTTTCGCACAAAAATGGATATGATTTTCACCATAGGGATTTTCACATCGCTATTTTTCTTTATCCTTTTGTTGGGCAAAAAAAATAAATCCTTATCTGATACGATACTGGCCTTTTGGATGCTTATAGTCGGTATTCATTTGGTCAGCACTTACATATATACCTTGGGTTATTGGGACATCTACCCTCATCTCATTGGAATAACAGCACCCTTCCCACTTTTCTACGGCCCCTTACTGTATATATATGTAGTGTATTCGATTCGAGATGATACAAGAATGAGAAGGAAGGATTATTGGCACTTCGTGCCTGTGGTCATTTCTTATCTATACATGTTGCGGTTTTACTTTTTTTATTCTGTGGAGGAGAAGCGAATGGTAGATAAGGGCGAAATAGATGATTTTGGGCTCTTTGGAAGTTTTTTGGTAATCTTCATAATAGTTTCTACGATAGTTTATGCCGTTTTCGCTTTTAAGTTGCTGAAGAGGCATAAGAGACTGATCGAGGATAACTTTTCGAATGATGAAAAAATAAACCTCAATTGGTTACGGAGTTTTATTTGGGGTGTAGGTGTAATTTTTGCTACGGTGGCTATAGTGCTTATTTCCAGGGATATTTTGGGAGTTGAATATCCTTTCAACCCGGAGTTTATATTTTATTGCATGATCGTTTTTAGTGTTTTGTGCCTAGGCTATTTTGGGATTCGGCATCAAAACATTTTTGCAGACAACAAGATTCTGGAAATCGAAGAAAATGATAAATCCTCATATAAAAATTCAGGCCTAAAAGAAGACTTTGCCTCCCTTAAGCACAAAGACCTTCTGAAGTTCATGACAGAACAGAAACCGTATTTGGAACCAAATCTGAATTTAAATACCATGGCAGGCAAACTAAACTTGCCACTACATCATTTATCGCAAATCATCAATCAGTATGAAGGTCAGAACTTCAATGATTTTGTAAATAGATATCGTGTGGAAGAATTTATTGAGCGGGCATCCAAAGACAAACAATTTAGTTTTTTGGCATTGGCGCTCGATTCGGGTTTTAATTCAAAATCCACGTTTAATTCGGTCTTCAAAAAACATAAGGGAGTCACACCTTCAAAGTTTATGGCTGGTTATACACCCAAAGCCTAGACGCCGATAATAGCATGAAATTTTCCGTAATAACCCTATAATCAGGACTTAAACGTCCAATCCTATAATCCTGCACCTTTAAATAGTACGACATCATAATGTTGGTCGATTGGTGACCAAAAATCCCGTCCATTTGCTTCATAAAACTGAATATCATGATAAGCAAATTGGAAATCGGACAGTATCGCCACGCCAGGTTGTTTTATTTCTTATCCATATTAATCCCGTGGGTTGTGTGGTTTGTTGTGGCTTATATAAGCCATACCTATCCCAATGAATTTGTCTTATGGACTAGCTTAGGTAGTCTACTGGGTCTATTGGCTCCCTTATTCATCGCCTTGGCTTTGATTCTTCCACAGGAATCCCTCAGAAAGGATTTGTTCGGAAGGTTCTTCAATTTCCAAAAAGTGGGACAGAAATATTTAGTAGCGGTATTTCTCCTTATGCCTTTCAGTATCCTGGTGGCGCAATTGATTTCTCTCTTTTTTGGGTATAGTGTTGACCAGTTTCAATTTCGAGGTGGTTTTACCTTCTCTTCCGGAATATTTCCGGTTTGGTTTATGCTGGTCGCCGCTCCCATTGTTGAGGAACTCGCCTGGCATTCTTATGGAACAGATGCATTAGTCAGAAAGCATAGCCTACTTAAATCTTCCTTGCTTTTTGCCTTGTTCTGGGGTCTATGGCATTTGCCATTATCCTTTATCAAAGACTATTATCACAGCAACTTGGTTGAAGAAGGTGTAATCTATTCCATCAATTTCTTCCTGAGCCTGTTCCCTTTTGTCTTAATAATGAACTGGCTCTATTACAAGTGTAACAGGAATATCATAATCACAATAATATTTCATATTTCGGCAGGATTTTTCAACGAAATCTTTGCCACCGAACCCATGAGCAAGGTCATTCAGACAGGTCTTCTCATTGCATTCTCCATTTTCTTAATAACAAACAATAAGGAATACTTCCTGAGGACCAGGAAGAAGTGGAAATATCTAGAAAACAATAATCAATACATACAGAAATCATGAAAACTAAAAAAACAGAAACACTAACAACAAACTATGTGTTTGTTAAGGAAAATCAAGTCTTCCTATTGGACAAAGGATGTCTTGATAAAAAGACCTATGAACCCATAAGCTTTAATTGGATTCCATTTAAGAATTACAATAAAATCAATATTTGGTTCTCCTTGGTTCTTTTATTTGGTCTTACCCTTTTTACATCATGTGATAAAGATGATGACACTTTGATAGGATCACAAAACCTGACGTCAGAAATGAGACAAGTCAGTGAATTTACGAAGTTAAAGAGCACTGGTGTCTTCGATGTGACCATTACCCAAGGAGTTGGACAATCGGTTGAGGTCACTGCAGATGATAACATTATTGGACGTGTACGGACAAAGGTGGTCAATGGTGAACTCAGGCTTGAATTATCTGATGAAACCTATAGAAATATTACGCTGAGCGCGAATATTACCGTGGGACAACTTAACGGTTTAAAGAATACCGGAGTTGGAACTATTGTTGCCAGTAATATTGATGCTAATGACTTCTCAATTTCCAATTCTGGTAATGCTGATATTGTCATTTCTGGTGTGACTAAAAGTCTTGATTGTTTTAATGAGGGCTCAGGGGATGTTAAAGGCTTCAACTTTTTGGTCAATGATGCGGATTTGGAGATTAGAGGTTCAGGCTCAATTGAACTTAGTTGTACAGATTCACTTGATGCTGAAATCAATGGAAGTGGAGATGTCTTATATAAAGGCAATCCAACAGTAAACACATCAATTCAAGGGTCGGGAGAAGTTAGGAGAGTTAACGATTAGCACTCCTTCCCGCTTCAGTTGCGCAAGGTGCTTGTGAACTTAAAAGGCATCAGTGATTAATTACCAAAACAAAAGAAAATGAAAAATCTAATAATAGCATTGTTTTCCATTGGCGTATTCCATTGGTGCAATGCTCAGACGATAACACAGACCGTAAAGGGTATGGTTACAGATCAGAACACCCAGCAGGCATTGATAGGGGCAACAATAACACTGGTGGGATCGGATCCTATCCTCGGAACCATAACTGATTTTGATGGAGCCTTCGTTCTAAAACAAGTACCTGTGGGGAGACAGGATTTTGAAATACGGATGATAGGATACGAGAGTTTCCTGGCTACAGAGATTCTTGTAGGGTCTGCGAAGGAAATCATGCTTGAAATTAAACTTACCCCGTTAACTACCAATCTTGACGAAGTGGTAGTGGCGTACCGAAGAGATAAGGAAAAAGCAATCAATACCTTGGCCACCTTAAGCAGTCGCCAATTTACCGTTGAGGAAACCCAGCGCTATGCAGGGGGGCTAAACGATCCGGGAAGATTGGTGTCCTCATTTGCAGGTGTTGCTGCTCCATCGGTAAGCAGTAATGGAATTTCCGTTCGCGGGAATAGTCCTTCCGGCTTACTTTGGAGGATTGAGGGGGTTGAGGTGCCTAGCCCAAATCATTTCGCTGATTTGACCATCGCCGGTGCGGGTGCGCTTACAGTATTGAGCAGTCAGATGATGGGAAATAGTGATTTTTTTACAGGAGCATTTCCATCTGAGTATGGAAATGCGACCTCCGGGGTTTTCGACATCAATTTGAGGAAAGGCAATTCCACAAATAAAGAGTATACCTTTCAAGCGGGAGTGCTTGGCCTTGATTTTGCTACGGAAGGTCCGTTTAGGAAAGATGGAGATGCTACGTATTTGTTTAACTATCGCTACTCCACACTCGGCCTCGTTGGAGCATTCTTACCAAGCGATGCAGGGGTGTTAAAATATCAGGATGTGTCCTTTAAAATTGACTTGCCTACAAAAAGCGCTGGTTCCTTTTCACTTTGGGGGGTTGGGGCTTACGACGCAGTGGATACCGAAGCTGAAGATATGGAAGAGTGGGAGTCAAGGTCAGATCGTGAAAACTCCCAGACCGCTTTGTATATGTTTGCTTCCGGTCTGAACTACAAACAAATTATTAACTCCAGGGCGGTTATTAACTCCACCTTATCCTTATCTGGAAACGGTACCACTTTCAAGGAACAATATGTGGATGACGACTTGAACGCTATTCCTCAATCTGATGCGCGTAAGAATAACTACAAGCTCACCTTGCAGTCGGATTTAACATCAGTTTTAAGTGACAATCATACCAACCGGACAGGTTTTTATCTTAATAGTTTGGCCTATGATTTACAGGTAGATGATGCAGAAACGGTTCAATCGCTACCTCGAACCATTGTTGATGAGGACGGACAATCATACCTTCTGCAATGGTATACGCAATCCAAGTTTAATCTGTCACCAAAATGGACGTTGAATGCTGGATTTCATTCGCAGTACTTTGGTTTGAACAAAGAATTCACATTGGAACCTCGTGTAGCTCTGGACTATAAACTGGGCGATAAAAGCAATTTGGCGTTGGGTTATGGTTTGCACAGCAGAATTGAACCCTTGTCAATATACTTTGTCAGGGATGAAGACGGATTTCAACCAAACAAAGATTTGAACCTTATGAAATCCAATCATTTTGTCCTGTCGTTTAACACGAAAATCAATGACAAGGTAAGATTGAGTATAGAACCGTATTATCAGTCCTTGCATGATGTTCCGGTTGCACCCAATGGATACATTTCTACCCTGAACATTGAAGACAATCTGTTTTTTGATGAAGCGCTTATCAGTGAGGGTACTGGAAGGAACATTGGCATTGATTTGACACTTGAGCGATATTTCAGTAAAGGATTTTATTACCTGTTCACCACTTCAATATTCGATTCCAAATACACCGCGAATGATGGTATTGAACGCAATACCCGATATAACAAGAACTATGTTATAAATGCAGTTTTTGGTAAGGAATGGCAAGTTGGAAGAAACAAGAACAACACTTTTGGGGCCAATTTTCGACTCAACTACCTAGGGGGAAATAGAAGAGAGGCCATTGATTCCCAAGCTTCAATAATGAATCAGGATGTGGTGTATGGTGAGACGGGAAACCAGATTTCTTTTTCGGAAAAGGATAAGGATCTGCCGATAGGCTCATTTACCCTGACATACCGAAAGAACAAACCAAGACATGCTTCCGTTTGGAGCCTACAGGTATTGAATGCAGGAGCAACAGAAGAATTTCAGGCTGATGTATTTAATACCAACACACAAAGTATTGAAAGCAAATTTTCAGGAATAATCATTCCCAACATCAGTTACAAAATCGAATTCTAATCAATGTGATCATGGAATCCTTCGCGAATCCAGGGCATATAAAAACGAAGTTTATTTATCAATTATAAAAAACAGAAATCATGAAAGCACAATACTGTAAAGTGGGAAATTTAAGGACATACCCACAAATTTGGAACACAGCGTATTATCAAAGGCATAAAAAACAAACAATTATGAGAACAGGTAAATTTGGTGTCGGCAGCATGTTAGCCAGGCTGGCGGTATTTCTATTCGCGATGACATTAACCGCCCAGTCCGGTAGTTGGGATCCTGAATTAGAAAGCAATGCCAAGAAGGCGATGGATACCTTGGTCAAGAAAATGCCCAAGCTAGAATCCTACAAAAATGAAGCCCATGCCTATGTGGTGTTCCCCCGAATTACAAAGGCTGCAGCGACGGTTGGTATTGCGTTGGGAAATGGTATTGTCTATGAGGGCAAGGACATCGTTGGAACCGCCCGACTCAAACAAGCCAATATAGGCTATCAATTAGGAGGTCAACAATATATGGAAGTTATCTTTTTTGAGGATAAAGACATTTTTGAAAAATTTAAAAACGGAAGGGTGAAACTTGACGCACAAGCCTCTGTTGCTGCATTCAAGAAGGGAGCTTCTTTTGATGTTGCTTATCAGGATGGTGTTGCCGTATTTACTTCAACCAAAGGAGGCCTGATGTATGAGGCTTCCATAGGTGGGCAACGTTTTAAATACATCCCAAAATAAAGTGCAGGTCACAAAGCAATCAAACCTTGCAAAATCTATGATTTGCAAGGTTTTGCATTTATATTGGGTTTTCTTCCAGTTACCCGCTGTGCGGAGTTCCCGCCAAAGGCGGACAGGTAACTTTACACCGTATCGCTTTCTTTATGGTCACGAAGTGACATTTATCCGCCTCTAGCGGGCACTTTGAACAGCAGGATTTGAAAAAGTCCTAAAAAGTATTTGTTTTACTACGCCTCTCAACTACTTCGGACGCAATTGTCACATATTCCGATTGTGGTATTCATTATTTGTCTACTTTAGGTGTCGGACCCATTGAATACGAAAACCCATGGCTAAAACAGATATCGTAAAATACGTTGCAATGATCCTCCTATCCTGTATTGTAGGATTGACCTCCTGTAAAGAAAAAAATAGTAAAAAAGAGGAGACCAAAAATGAGGAGATTACCGAAGCTACCACAGCAGACCGTTTAAAGGAAGCGCTTACATTTTATGCCTCTTTTGATACCGGGGTCAATGCCGATTTTTCGGTTGGAGATTCCCTAATGTATACCGTTACCAACAGAAATGCCCTTGATTCTTCCAAAGTGGGTCTGCACAAACCTGATGTTAGTCGCCAGGAGGAAAAGGGCAAATACGGTGATGGGCTTCAATTTACCGAACGTAGCAAAGGATATATCTATTATCCCAGTGCTGGGAACATAGCCTACAGCAAGGGGAATTGGAATGGTGCCATTTCTTTTTGGCTAAGTCTTGACCCCGCCACTGATTTGGAACCGGGCTTTTGTGACCCCATACAAATTACAGATGTTAGTTATAACGATGCTGCCATTTGGGTAGATTTCACTGAAAACAACCCGAGGGATTTCAGGTTAGGGGTCATTGGAGATCGAAACATCTGGAACCCGGATGGATTGGAAGATGAAGATGCTCTTTTTCTGCCACAACTCGTGCCCGTTAGTACACCTCCTTTCGCAAAAGGGGAATGGACACATATATTGATCAATTTTTCCGGATTGAATACTGAAAAAGGCGAGGCTTCCCTATACATCAACGGGGAATTAAAAGGAACAAGACGGGATATTACCGATTCCTTTAGCTGGGAGTTAGATCGGTCCAACATCTATATAGGACTAAGCTATATTGGGTTTATGGACGATTTGTCTATCTACAATAGAGCGCTGCTTCAAAACGAGATTGAAGCATTGCATTCCTTGGAAAATGGAGTGCAAACGATTTTAGAATGAATGGCGCCTTTGAAGCCTTCGCTTTCCGGGGCAGTTATTCACTGGCAGGTTTATTTACCGCCCCAACCACAATCCGTTCAACAATTTCGAGCGCAGTGGTAAGGGTTGACCTGTCTTGATAAATTACCCCTGTTCTTGCCGAATGATGCCCATGCCCTGATAACTTCATCAAATAATGGGTGTTGGAATCGTTCATGTCAATAATGCTCTGGAACACAATCGAGGGTTGACCCAATTGACCTGTTCCATTGTGGTAGATATCATCATCAGGAAAATCGAATTCCGAGTAGTATTCGTTGTCATCGAAAGCCACGTTAAGTTCCAATTTGAGCCTGAATTGTTGATGGTATTGGGTGGATGTTCTCAGATAAAAATTGTCTGAAATTGTTTCGCCACTTATGGTGTCAGGCAAGGGATTTTCCCGTGTTGGAACCAATCCTCCATCCTCACACAACACCCCTCTTTTGTGCGACCATACCGGTAGGGCATTCACCCGACGATATTCTTTTTGGGTTGAATTGTTTTCATCAAGCGTTTTAAAGTTGTCCTTGGTCCTGCCTCCAAAGAACAAACCCTTAGCTGTTGCCTTGGAGACGAACAGGGTTTCAAGATAGTTTCCTTCCATATCCTCCGTCCAGATAGCCATTTGTGGATGCCAGTAGTGTTCCCCCTTTACCAGATCAATGGACAGTAAAATATCATTGCTCAAATCCATTTCAACAAAAACCTGTTTTGAAAGGGATTCATGGATGGTGTTGTTCGCTTTGAGTCTTGCCCCGATGTCCATAAAGCTTTTTACAGGTGAGATTTGGCGGTAAGTACCAGAAAGGATAAGGATACCTATCAAAAGAATACCCCATACGACTGCCCCAGAGAGGTAACGTTTTAAGGGTTTATGGTTGTTGGTCACATGAAGCACGATTCCCAAGCCAAATAAGAAACCAAAAACGGTGTGAATTGATGCCAGCGCTCGTGAATAGTCAATAAAATACGACAGTATACCCGTAACAAACAAAACAACAAAGCTGAAGGCGATAGATAAGCTGACGATCTTTCTAAAGGTCATATGTTAAGCAAGAGAGATGGTGAAAGGATGCTTGATAACTTGGGAACCCTTGTTTGAATTGATTGAAAAACGCCCTTAAAGTAATTTCTGAAGTCCCTGTAGGCGCCCTTTCAAAAAGCTCACCTGTTTTGCCCTGTTTTGGGGTAATACGAACCTGGGAAAAGTAGTGTCGAACTTTGTGCTAAAAAAAGCTTCTAGAGACTGAATCTCCCTGGCCATGAGTTCAAGACTTTCCGTGTCAGATTCCCCAACAAGATCCTGCATCTCGATTGCACCTTCGTGAAGTGTGGATTTCAAAGAAACCAAATCGTTTCTAAGGTCGGTCAGCACTTTGGCCTCGCTAAATTTAGTCTGTGCCCCACGACAACTTGAGGGTTTACAGCCAACGGTTGACTCACTTTTTGTTACCTGGTCGGTGGCACAGGTCTTCTCCTGCTTTTCATCACTGGAACAGGCAGACTGACTATACATTTCACTGCCAACAAGCAGAAATAGCAACACTATAAGATGGCGTAGCATTTTTGAACTTAGTCTCATAACATTTTGGGATTTTAAATCAATTTATACTCCCAAAGACGAATTGCTTGAAAAATGATGCACAGAAAATTGGGCAATCCTAACAGCAGTTCTTTTTACTTTGATAATCAATAATGCCTCCTTGTCCGCTTTGCGTAATTTGGCAGCAGTCTGCAATCAGGGTTTTTAATTTTTTTCTTCCCCTTTGCACCTTAGAGCGTACAGTAACATAGTTCATGTCCAATTGTTCCGCGATCTTTTTCTGAGGAACATCTTCCAATTCAGAAAGCTTTACTATAGTCCGATACTCCTCTGGCAGTTTTTCGACAAACGGAAGAATGCAAGTGCTCAGCTCTTCAAAAGCGCTCTTATCTTCTTTCGCATCTTCTACGATTACTTTTGCGAGGTCTTGGTTAGCTTTTTTATTGGTCCTGTAATAGTCAATAATCGTATTCTTTGCAATGGTGTACAACCAACTTTTGGCATTTTGCACGTTCCAGGACTTTGAAAATTTATAGAACACTTCTTGTGTCAGATCCTCGGCGTCCAATGTATTGTTGACCCTTTTTCTGATGTACAGAAAGAGAGGACCATAATATTGTGCTATTGCTTTTTCCATTTTGCTTAATAAAATTAATGAATAATAGCGCCGAAAGAGTCCTATCTTCATTTGACATCAAAGTACCCTGAAAAAAGGGCTTTTGAAAACAAGAATGTAGGATAGGTCATTTTTTCTAGCAACAACTGGTCTCCTTTAAACGTACTGCTTTGGATTCGGATTTGTCGCAACAAGAAGAGCCGTCGGACGGCAACTCACAGCAGGGAGCATTCCGTTTGGGTTCCATGGCTACGGTGTCATAGGATCTGCCATCTAAAACGTCAACTTGCTTTTTATACAATTTTCCTGTTTTCATTATTTTTGTTTTACAAATTTTACCTTTTTAGTCTTTAAGACGAAAGTCTCGAAAATTGATGCAGATATTCAACAAAACCTTGTAAAACGATGTTGGATTTTTATAGACTTAGTTAGTATCTGGTGCCACATGGGTAGGGGCCTGCCTGCCAAAGGCATACCTTGCTTCGTTTTTCAGTCGACTTCAAGCGACCTCCGGTATTCTGTTGGGGTTTGTCCGGTCACTTTTTTAAAGGCCCGGTTGAACGAAGCTTTGGAATTGAAACCACTATCAAAAGCTATCCCCAGTAAGGTCAGTTTTTGACAACCACCCTTTCTTATTTTCTCTTTTGCGGTTTCCACGCGGTAGGTATTGATAAAATCGAAAAAATTCTTTCCTTCAAGGCTATTAATTACCTGGGAAAGATGATTGGGTTGTACCGCTAATTGTTCTGCCAGATTATACAGGGTAAGTTCTTTTTCCAAATACGGTCTTTCGGTTTTCATGCTATACAAGAGGGCTTTTTGGATGCTTTTTGAACCTTTGAGGCCCAAACCGGATTTTTTATATTTCGGAAATTCATTCTCGATGCCCTTTTTGCTACGACTTCTCTGGGCATCTGAATCCAGCAAAACATTAGGATGGGTATTAAAAACCGAGGGTTGATTGAGACCAAAATAGCCCATCACAAAAATGAAAATACATGTGGAGATATGGGTAATAAACCCTCCATATTGCGGAATATGGATTGTTGTTAGTCGATCTAGTAGCAGGCTACCACCGGCAACAGCCCAAATGCCGAGAATTCCCCAGCCTAAGAAAGAGATCCAATTCAAATTCTTTTCCTCAATATTGGAAAAAATATGAGCTACCCGAATGCGATGGCCCCTTAGTTTGACAAGCACTAGTATAATATAGGTTCCCAAACTGATCATTTTTAAAATGGTAATTGTGTTTCTTAGGAGAGATGCCATCTCCATTCTACTAAAAATATATACCAGAAACAACGAGAAGGCTATTGCAAATGGAATAAAGTGATACGCCCATTTCCAGTGCATTGCAAAACCCTCTTCCGTTAACGATTTGGTGTATAACCAGAACAAGGGGCCATGGGCAAAAATGGAGACTTCACTGAATTCAAGTAGCAAGTTTTGAGCTATGGAAAAAGGTCTGTCAGCTTCATACAATATGAAAAGTGATACAAGATTGAGCACAAATACCGTTAACCAGACTACAAGAACTGTATTCGGCAAAGACCTATTCCTTCTTCCGAGGATCAGGACAATGATAAATAGCGTAAGGCTCCCGCTGGAAACAAACAGGTACTGCATTGTTTTTTATTAAAGGTATATAATTCTAAAAAGTGTTGCGTATCACTTTACAGGGTTTCGTCTCATGTGTCAGGGAGATCGTACCAACCTCTAGGTTGCAGCGCATAGCATATTTATTTACTGATATTTTGCCTGTGAAATCAAAAACGAATTACTATGGCGGCTATTCCAATTCTAAAGACCAAAGCACTGGGCAAATCTTTTAATGGGGGTTTGGAAACAAATACCGGGATCAATGATGTCCATATTGAGATCAATGAAGGGGAGTTTACAATCATTATGGGCAATTCGGGTTCAGGTAAGTCCACACTATTGTATTTGTTAAGTGGACTGGATCAACCTAGCACGGGAGAGATCTTTTTGAACAATACGCCCATTCACAAGCTCGATGAAAAAGCCATTACACTTTTTAGAAGAAACCATATTGGTTTTGTTTTTCAGGAGCACAACCTGATTTCCGAATTAACTCTAAGAGAGAATATTCTTATTGTTGGCTATTTAACAAAGCAGGACCGAAAAGTTGTACAGACGCGGACAGCACTATTAATGGAGGAGCTTGAAATAGAAACCATGGCCGATAGATTACCATCTCAGGTTTCCGGCGGTGAACGGCAGCGGTGTGCCATTGCCAGAGCTTTGATCAATACCCCTAAAATACTGATGGCAGACGAACCCACAGGGAGTTTAAATTCCGCTTCCTCTAAAAAGGTGCTTTCCTGCTTTAAAAAGGTGCATAAGGAAGGGCAAACTATTCTTATGGTTACCCATAATCCTCAATCCGCCTGTTATGGAAATAGGGTGTTGTTTATTCAGGATGGAAAAGTAATAGACAGATTGGTATTCGAATCCCAACAAGGAGCGGAGCAACGTCATGAGGTGCTTTTGCAATGGTTACGTTCACTGGGTTGGTAATCACAAAAACGAAAGGAAATGAAGAGTATTCTATTGCTTAATTCAAGATATAGTAGCAAGCGCAAATGGGGACTTATCCTGGTAGGTCTTAGCCTGGTTTTAACTGTTGTTCTACTAAGTTTGGCCCTGAGTATGCTTACAATAATCGGACAACCTTTTGATCGTGTATTCGATACTCAAAAGGCTTCCGAAATACTGTTGTTATTTGATAATCGGAGTGATAATCAAGATACATTGACCCATTGGTTTTCAAAACAGCATGAGGTTTTAAGGGTTTCGGGGCCCAGACCTTTTATTATGATAGATGCACCGGTAATCCACCAAGAAAAGGAAATTGATCGTAGCGTTCAATTAACAGAGCACCCTGGTGGAGATCCCAAACAAGATCAGATACGGATTTTAAAGGGAACAGCAGCGGAACATCCAAATTTCGGGGAAATATGGCTACCCACTCATTTTGAACGAAGTTCTGGTCTACAACTAGGGGATACCCTCGGGCTGAACATCAACGGAGAGTTGCGGGAACTCAAGATCTCTGCCTTCGTGGTAGACCCTCACTACGTCAGTGCGGTTTTTAACCCGACCCGGGCTTGGGTAGCTCCGGGAGCACTGTCTTTCTTAGCTCCAATTTCCGAATTGCACCATACGATGATTGGCGTTAGGTTAAAGGACAGGAGCAAACTTGATGTGTTTTGGAGACATTTTAATGCATCTTTCGATTATGCTGGCAAAAGCCTTCAATATCCACTTTTTAAAAGGGCATTTACCAGCTTCTATAGCTTGTTGAGTTCCGTACTGTTGCTCTTTTCCGTTATGGGGCTCTTAATTTCGTTGCTGTTTATTAAACATACCCTATCAAGTCACATATTTTCGGACCATAAGAATATTGGGGTCTTAAAAGCCTTGGGATTTACCCCTGGGAATATTATGCTGTTATACCTTGTGCAAATTGGTATCCTGGCGCTAACAGCACTCCTATTGGGCTTGGTCGTCTCTTGGTTTGTTATTCGACAGGTAGTGAACTGGATAGTGGAACCGATCGGTATTCCCGATTTTTCCTATGAGTTGAGCAGTCCGCTTTTACTGTCCTTCGGGATTACCTTTCTTATGATTTTCATTGTTTCCTTTTTTTCTATCAAAAAAGCAACTCGTGTTACCCCTGTCGAAGCTATTCGTAATTCTTTTCAAAAAAGGAATGGTTCCGGGAAGAGAACCTCCAAAGCCTTTTTGTCCTTATGGTTGCCGTTGTCTATGTTATTGGGGGGACGGTTCCTGAGAAGCGAGAAGAAAAATCTTTTACTCACCGCAATAAATATGGCTGGAATTGTATTTGTAGTTGCTTTTTGTGTGAATATCTCCAATTCTTTTGATAAGATTCACACAGATCGTACTTCCTGGGGCTTTGATAATGCCGATATAGTAGTTAATAGAAATAGGGAAGTTATTTTGCCCCTTGCCCATAATCAATTGATGGAAATGTTAGGGACGTACCGGAAGGAAATCCGGACGATTACTCCTTTCAACTATACCAATCTCTTTATCCTATCCGACGCGAACAGGGCGGTCAAAGAAATACAGGGAAAAGTGTACTCCGATTCCATTTCCAGGACCGGATTGGGAAATATTACCGGGAGACATCCTGTTACCCCAAATGAGATATCCCTTTGTGTTGGTACTGCTGAGGAATTTGAGAAACATCCGGGAGATACGATTGCTGTTTTTGTTGAGGGGCAAAAAAAAGTGTTCGATATAACCGGGATCTATCAGGACGTTGGGAGTTTTGGACAGGGCTTTAGGCTCCAGGAAAAGGCACTGTTGGCACTAAACCCCCTTTTTGAACCCAGGTTTTACAGCCTGGAACTGTACCAAAATGTAGACCGGGATGCCTTTCGATCAGAGCTGGAATATCAGTTTGGGGAGAGTATTCAAACGGAACTCAGTGTTGAGGAAAGGGGATCTATTATTGCTATGGTCATGAATATTCGGATATCGGTGCTAACCATTTCCGCCTTCTTTGTTTTGGTCCTTGTTTTGATCATCTACAATAATCAGCATATCTACATTCAACAGAACAAAATTTCTTTTATAAAGCTTAAATCCCTTGGGTTCACCTCAAGAAACCTGAAAATGGTGCTGCTATGGAAAACCTTCCTGAACCTATCCCTTGGAATAGCCATAGGAATTCCCATTTCACTTTGGTTAGGCCCTAAAATTATGAACCTACTTACTGCGGATATCGGTTTGGTCCGTTTCCCATTTGTCCCACACCTTTTGGGCATGACTATAGCCATTTTTGTGCTATTCGTTTTTGGAGGAATATCCACTTGGTTTGCCGCCTCGATACTCCGCAAAATGGACTATAAAATGATTTCTAATATTTAAGCATGTGATGATGATGTACAGCAGAAAAATAACAAATGCACTATTGATAGGAATGCTGGTTTTTTACTATGCGGCTTTGCACGCACAAAAACTGGAACAATTGGACCACTATTTAGAAGAAGTGTATGAGAACCATATTATCCCTGGATTTTCGGTGGTGGTGGTCGACAAAAATGGACCGATCTACCAGCAAGGTTTTGGAAAGAAGCGACTTGATCTTTCTGCTCCTTTTACCGAGAATACCGTTTGTGGGATTGGATCCCTTACAAAATCCATGACCGCTATGGCTATTATGCAATTGGTAGAGCAGGGGGATTTGGAATTGGATACCCCAGTTGTAAAGTATTTACCCCAGTTTAGAACAGCAAATCGCGAAAAAAGTGATAAGGTAACGGTGAGGATGCTAATCAATAATACCAGTGGCTTGCAGGGAAGTCCGCACCCTACCTATGACATTTCCGATAGCGCTCTAGAAAAGCTGGTACAGGACCTGAGCAGCACCTTTATTATCCATGAGCCCGGGACCGTGTATGAATATAGTAATCTGGCCTTTAGTGTTGCAGGGTATTTGATAAATCAGGTTTCAGGCCTGCCGTACAAAGAGTTTCTGGAACAGCGAATATTTGCTCCGTTGGGAATGAAAAACACCTCGACTGATCCTGAAAGGTTTGAAGAAATTGGTGCTTTGGAAGGGCACTATTATGGAATTCCCGAGGCCTATCCCGCAGATCGAGAGCAGCATTTTGAATCAGGGGAGTATATTCCTGCCGGCTCAATGACGCGTTCTACCGCAAGAGATCTTGGGAGCTATTTAACGGCCCTGCTCAATCAGGGTAGGTTAGGAAATATTCAGGTGCTTTCTGGTGAAAGTATCACTCAAATGTGGACACCCAATAGTTCCTTCCCCGGATTGTCCAGAGAAGAAGGAGGGGATGACAAACCCATAGATTACGGCTTGGGTTGGATGCTATCTGAGATTGAAGGAAGAAAGATCGTTCATCATGGAGGAAGTACGGGAAAAATGTCCTCGATGACCATGATAGACCGTACCAATTCCATTGCAGTAACTGTATTGGCCAACATAGATCTAACCTTCATTGATCAATACAAGTACCCTACCATTTTTGCTTTGACCAATAACATATTGCATATAGTTACCGGAAATTCGATATCGCAGTTTGGGAGACCCATCATTGCTGATCCTTCATTAAACGATTTTCATTTGGATACGGCTATTAAGGAAAAGTATACCGGAGAGTTTATCCAGGTTGGGGGTGGCGATTTCTGGGTCTATTATGGACTTACAATGAATATAGTACACCAGGAAAACAAACCTCTGGAAGCGATATTAACAAGAGGTGGGAATACTATTAATCATTTTGAATTGGATTTTGTTACCCCTTCCCTGGCTATAGGTCGTAACATGGGAACACCTCATAGGCTACGGTTTAAACTAACTCCGGAAGGTGAGGTAAAAGGTCTCTTTAGTTATGGGGTAGAATATGTTCGGACCAGCTTAAAACGCACTCAGGACTTCGAAAGAATACATATGAAGAGTATAGCTAGTTTCTTACTGCCAAAGCATTGGGAATTACAGGAATTACCCAATGGACTTATAGGTAAGGACCCAGAAAACAGTGATACTCACATACGCCTGTATGCGGATAAAGCTCTGATAACAGGAGAACATACAATCAGGAATGGTGATGATGTTCACGCTACTTCTTACCAAAGCCATTGGTTTAGTGAGCGGGTAGGTCAGTATGTATGGAAACACCAAAGTAGGGTGCTTTCCGGTAATGAAAAGGAAATTTGTACCACTTTTATCAGTGAAATGGATACTATGCCTTTCTATTTGGAAATTACCTCCGACAGCAAAAAACACACTTTGGTGCTGCAACAAGTGGCTTCTATCGTATTGCACTCCCTACAGCTTTACGGGAGTTATAAATGAGTTGCAAGCACGATTGGCCGGTGTCCAAAAAGAGCTTCTTTGGTCCACAGCATTTTTTATGCTGAATTTTTACTCCAGAATGGCTTTCATAAAGCCTTCTTTGTATGCCCGGCCTATGGGTAATTTTGCTCCTCCGGTAAGGGTGACCTGGTTTCCTATGATTTTCGCTATCATCCTGGTATTTACGATATGGGATTTATGGATACGGTAAAACTGATTAGCAGGAAGGGTATTGGACCAAAAATGCAAAGGTTCACTGGAAAGGTAGTTTTTATCGCTTGTCACAATTTCTGTGTAATCGGAATTGGCAGAAATGTTTTGTATGGTCGCTATACTGATCTTAATATGTTCGTAACCTGACTTGATGTAGATCTCCGTTTTTGGAGTATTTATGTTATGGTGTTCCGCATAGGGTGCAGGTTGTTTTTTTAGTTCCGACACTTTGGTGACCGCTTTTAGAAACCGTTGGAATGAAAAGGGTTTCAACAAATAATCAATAACGTTAAATTCATAGCTCTCCAGGGCGTATTCAGAGAAGGCCGTGGTGAGGATAACACTTGGCGGGTTAGACATCGTCCTCAAAAAGTCGATTCCGGAAAGTTTGGGTAAGTGGATGTCAAGAAAAAGCAGATCGATAGGGTGGGTCTTCAAAAACTCAATAGCCTTTAGGGCATCAGAAAAAGTACCCTTGAGTTCCAAAGAACCCATTTCTTCAATATATTTTTGAAGAATACGCTGCGCCGGCGGCTGGTCTTCAACGATGATGCATGTCATTTTTCTTGCATTTTACGTAACACTAATGAGAGGTCCACCTGGTATTTGTTCCTGTCTTCGTCTATTTTTAGAAGGTGTCTGTTGGGATAAAGCAGTTGTAAACGCTTTTTTACATTCGTAAGCCCTATTCCGGAATCCAATGCATCAAGATTGGTAGCGGATTGATGATTATTGCTGCATTTGAAATACAATGTTTCATGCTTCATATACAACTGCATATCAATGGTAATGTTTTCACTTTGTCCGGCCTGACTGTGTTTGAAGGCATTCTCGATAAAGACGATTAAAATTAGGGGGGCAATCTTGAATCCAGTTTCAATATCATGAACAACAAAACGGACCGTCCCTCTATCCTCAATCTGTAGTTTGCTTAGTTTTATAAAGTTATGCAATTGCTCAATTTCTTTATGTAGGGGTACAAACTCTTCCTTGCATTCGTACAGCATATAGCGCAAAAGTCCGCTAAGCTCCAATATAATTTCAGGAGTTTTTGGTGATCCGTCGAGGGCGTAAGAATACAGATTGTTGAGATTATTAAACAAAAAATGCGGGTTGATTTGGGATTTTAGAAACTGCAGCTCACTTTCCTTAACCGTACTTTTTAAGGCTTCTATCTGTTCTTGCTTTTGGAGCGCATCCCATCCAAATTTAAATCCTGCCAGGATGGCAATCACGGGTAAAACCTCTAATAGCGAAAAAAAGACACCAGGAAATGACCTCGCCCTTTTTGTACCCGGAAAGAAAATCTGTTCCAGGACGAGTTCTTCTACTAAGATAACCAGGGCCACTACCAGGAGTACATAGGTAAAAAATTGCCAATACTTTCTGCGATATAGAAAATAGGGCATCAACCAATAGCCGATAGTTAATGCCGCTATAATGTGTGTTGTAAAAAAAGCCACCTGGGACAAAAGAAATCCGGGGTCCTCGCTGTCGAATGAATAGAATAGGAATACGATAGTAATCAGAACAACTTGAAAAACAATCTCTTTTCTAACAATTGACATGATCCTATTTTAATAAACGCAAAAGTATTTGTATTAAAGTAGTTAAAGAAATGGTATACCCTGAACGACGTTTTTTAAGCTCCAAACTGCAGGATATGGGTAAACACTTCAATCAATGTTGTTCAGGGTAAAAGGGTAGTCGTTTGCGGGAAAAAATTTCAGAGGATGCCTTCTTTGACGAGTTTTACGTTAGAATTTGTGATCAATAAAAATGAGAAAAGCGGTATTCCCAATATGCATTATGTGTATGCTCCTTTTTGTTCCCAATCTCCGGGCACAGCAGAAAATGGTTGCCTACACTGGGACGGTGGTTGAGAAAAACTCGGGACAGCCCGTTGCCTATGCTACGGTGATGATAGCAGACAAGGTCACTGATCAACCAATAACGGGAAGCACCACGCTTGAAAATGGTAGCTTTTCACTGGAGACGGACGCCACGGGCTATTACATAACAATCAGTTTTATGGGCTTTAAGACGAAAACCATCCAAGCTGATCTCACGGATGCACAGACTATTGATTTAGGCGTTATCCAGTTGGAAGAGGACGCCCAGCAGTTGAAAGAAGTGGTTGTTGAAGGAGAGGTGTCACAGACCGTTTTCCAACTGGACAAAAGGGTGTTCAACGTGGGGAAAGATTTGAGTAGTACTGGGGCCAGTGCGTTGGAAGTACTGAACAATGTACCATCGGTCAATGTTAATATAGAAGGACAAATAAGTCTTAGGGGGAGCCAGGGCGTACAAGTTTTGATCAATGGGAAACCTTCCATTATGACCAGCGATGAAAACAATGCCTTGGGAACCATTACTGCCGACATGATTGATAGGGTAGAGGTAATTACCAACCCTTCTGCAAAGTATGATGCAGAAGGTACTTCGGGAATTATCAATATTGTGATAAAAAAAGAAGAACGTGAGGGGCTCAACGGTTCCATTTCCCTGTTCACCGGTGTCCCGGATAACCAAAGTATTGGTATCAGTTTAAACAAGAGAACCGAAAAATTGAATTTGTTCGCCCAATTAGGTGCGGGGTATCGTGAACTTCCTAATGAGATCACGGTCCGTAACACAGACCTCACCACGGGCAATACCATTTTATCCAATGGGGAGGAATTCAGAAACGAAGCCTTTTACAACTTTATTTTGGGCACGGACTATTACTTTAGCCCTACAAGCGTGCTCACGATTTCTGGGAATTTTGCCCTTGAAATAGAAGACCAACCTTCGACTACCAATTTTGCGGCTTTAGATGCCTCGGGGAATATGACTTCAGAATGGGAACGTACAGAAGTGACCGATGCCCGAAATCCAAAGTTCCAATATGAACTCCAATACAAAAAGGATTTTGAGGATAACGAAGATCATGATCTGATCTTTAGTGCGCTGGGTAATTTCTTTGGAAAGGACCAAAGCTCCGACTTTTTAGATGCCACGCTTTCTGGAGAAGACCGCGATGCGGAGCAGAAAACGCGTACCGATTTTCAAGAATCTGTTTTTACCTTTAAAGTAGACTATACCAAACCGTTTTCAGATACCTTCTCGGTGGAAACGGGAGCCCAATACATCCTCAATGCAGTGAGCAACGATTTTGAGGTTCAGGATTTGGTAGATGGGGAATTCGTTTCGGATCCCGGACTGACAAATATCTTTGAGTTTGACCAAAATGTATTGGGGGTTTATGGAACAGCTGCCTTTGAAGGGGAGAAGTGGGGTATTAAAGCAGGGGTGCGATTAGAGAATACAGAAGTGGGTACCCTCTTGGTCAATACCAACGAAGCGAATGATCAAAATTATACCAATCTCTTCCCAAGTGTCCACTCCTCCTACAAGTTCTCAGAAAAAGTTTCCCTGCAAGCCGGCTATTCGCGAAGAATTTATCGGCCACGCCTTTGGGATTTGAACCCCTTCTTCAATATTCGAAATAACTTCAATATCCGACAGGGAAATCCAAATTTGTTACCCGAGTTCACAGATTCCTATGAGGTCACCGGTATCTTCTTTATTGGGAAAACCCCCTTGAACCTTGGAGTATATCATCGCTTTACCGATGACATTATTGAACGGATCTCATTTTTTGAGAACAATGTGAATATAACACGTCCCGAGAACATTGGTACAAACAGCGCATGGGGTTTGGAGTTCAATTCAAAGTATAGCCCGGCAAAGTGGCTTACCTTCAATATAGATTTCAATTACAATACATTCTCACGTGAAGGTAGCTTTGAAGGAACCGTCTTTGATTTTTCTGCCAATCAATGGTCGTCCAAGCTTTTGACCAAAATAAAAATGCCCTGGGACATTGATTTTGAGACCACCGGAAATTACCAGTCCGCTTTTCAAACCGTACAAGGTGAAATAAACGATATCGCCTTTCTGGACTTCGGGCTTAGAAAAAAGATCCTGAAAGGCAAAGCCGTTTTGAATTTCAGTGTCCGTGATGCCTTTGCATCTCGTATTCGGGAAAATCAAATTGTTCAAAATGATTTTGAGGTGTTCAATAGAAGTTTTAGGGCACGGTTCGTTTCTTTAGGATTTAGTTACGGCTTTGGTAAGGGAGAGGCTATGCAATACGCCGGGAACAAAAGGAGATAA
>JANQHL010000208.1 GCA_028277085.1 Flavobacteriaceae bacterium | reverse complement strand
CAGTTGCCCACCACCGAGGGCAATGATAGGACGGAATCCCTTGATTTGATTCCTGCCGAACTTTTGGCGAGCATGGAGATTACCAAGGCGCTGATTCCTGAACAAGATGGGGATGCCATCGGCGGATCGGTAAATTTGCGTACACCAACAGCTCGTAGTGCTAAAGGTAGAATAAAAGGAACACTGGCTGGCGGTTATGCAGATATTTTTAACCGGGGCACGTTCCGGGGAAAACTCAAATATGACAAACGTTTCGCCGATGATAAATTTGGGATCGTCCTTAGTGGTAGTTACTATGAAACGGTCAATGGAGAGGAGCGTTTTGAAGCGGATTGGAGAAGAAGGGATGTGGGAACAGACGAAAATGTTCCTGTACTTGATGAATTGACATTGAGGCCCTTGTTGAATTTGCGGCAGCGTATCGGGGTCAGTGCCACATTTGATTATAAGTTCAACCAAAATTCGATGTTTTACGTATCGCTTAAGTATAATGCCCTAAATGACGAAAATGAACGCTACCGCATTCGTTTGAGGGCCAGGGGTGCATTCAATGAGACCGGAAATCCTTTGGTGGCCGGTATTGTTGATCCCGAGGGTATCGACAACGGCAGCAGTACCCGCTTTAGAAGGGATATGCGGGACGACCAGCAAGACCGCGAAAACATCACTTTCAACGTCGGGGGAGAGCATTTGATTGCCAATACTGTACGGGTTGACTATGGCTATAATTTATCAAGATCTGAGCGTGAAAGCTTTGAAGAACGGGCGGTGTTTAGGGCAGAGGACCTAATATATGATATTGATTTGTCTGACCCGGATTTCCCGCAATTCACCCCCAGAAACTTTGATCCCAGTGACTATTCTCAGTATGAATTTGGGGCTTATCAACGCAATTTGCCCAGTCAGATTGGAGGTTTCAACCAGACCGCGTTTGTCAACTTCGCAGTTCCCATTCGTTTAGGTTCTACCATAAATGGAGAATTGAAAACTGGAGGTAAAATGAGGTTGCAAGAAGCGTTTAGAAATGAAAACAATATACAATATGGCGAGTACCTGGGTAATTATACCCTAAACCAGGTGGTGGGCGATGAACAGGGCACCATTTTTGACGGCCGTTATGACATGGGGGCTTTTCCATCTCCTTCGAGGGCGTTGACCCATTTTAGGGATAATTTCGATCTCTATGTTTTTCAACCGGGCGAGTCATTATTGAATTCCGCATCCAACACCTATGTGGCCAATGAAGATATTTATGCCTGGTACGGTCAGTTTAAACTGGATTTCGGCAAACTGAATATGATTGGAGGGGTGCGTTACGAAGATACCTCTGCGGATTTTGATGCCAATGTGATTGAAATTATCGATGGCATGAATGCTGCCATTCCCACTACAGGAACGCAAGATTATGATTTTTGGTTACCCAGTCTAAGCTTAAAGTATGAATTGCAAAGAAATTTCAATCTCCGGGCATCTTACTTTCGTTCATTTGCCCGTCCAAATTTTATAGATATAATTCCAAGGGAACAGCGAAATTTTGCTGACGCTGAACTTTTTAGGGGTAACCCCGACTTGGTCCCAGCCACGGCTGACAACTTTGATGTGCTGGCGGAGTTTTACTTTGCCACCGACGGTACCATTAGTTTGGGAGGATTTTATAAACGTATCGACAACTTTATCTTTCAGCAACAATCCGTTATCCTTGATGATCCCATTTTTGAGAATTTCAATTTAATTGAACCGGTGAACGGGGATGTTGCCGAGGTTTATGGAGTAGAGTTTACCTTAGCCAAAAAGTTTACCTTTTTGCCAGGGTGGCTCTCAGGGTTTGGCTTCTATGGAAATTATACGTTTACCGAAAGTTCCAGTTCTTTTGAACGTATTGAGGAGGTCGACGGGGAACTCGTTACGCAGCGGAGGGATGATGTTCCCTTGATCGGTCAAGGTACCCACACCTGGAATGCGGCCCTCTATTATGACTACAAGAATTTTACCATCAGAGGCGCTCTGAACTACAACGATCGTTTTATTCAAAGTTTTGATATCGACCCCTTTTTTGACAACTTTAGGGAAGAGCGCTATCAACTGGATGCCAACGCTAGTTACAGAATCAATAAGAATCTTACTGTTTTTTTGGAAGCGCAAAATCTCTTGAACAATCCACGAATTGAATTTCAACAATTTAGGGACAGGGTCACCAACAGGGAAGAATACGGCTGGACAACACGTTTTGGTTTAAACTTTAATTTTTAAATTATGACTTCATTTGTAAAATATATTTCAAGATTTCTTCTGTTTGCGCTCTTAACAGTCTTTATTTCCTGCGAGCTCAACGATGATGAGGATTTTCCCGGACCTGAATACGATAATCCAGTCGTTAACCTTGACGGTACGACTTCCCTGGAATTGGGAGTATCACAGTTCATCAATATACCGGAATTGACCATTGCGGGTTCAGTGGGTATTACCAGACTGGTTGTCTCTGCAAATGGAGACATTTTGGAAGACAGGCAATTTGATGGTAGCACGGGCACGGTAGAGTCATCCTTCCGATTCCGTATTCCGGAAGCTTGGTTTGGAACGACACGCGATGTGGTATTTACCGCAACAGATACTCAAGGGAACACCGGAGCTTCGAGTTTATCCGTCACTGTTTCCGACATAACTCCACAGTATGTCATAGAAGAAGTAACCCTTAATGGCCAAAACTTCAGTAGAATTACTGGCACCATAAACTTCAATGAAACATTAGATTCTTCTGTTCTTTGGCTCATCTCCGGTGAGGTGAACGTATCACAACAGACCACCCTCACCATCACAGAGGGTACGCAAATATTTGCTGAAACGGAAGATACCCGCCTGAATATTGAGCAACTTGCCTTGGTAGATTGGCAAGGAACGGCTTCAGACCCAATCGTATTTGATGCAATAGCCAATGCCCCGGGCCAGGGGGAGGGTAGCGATGATAGGGGACAATGGAGCGGCATTCAGATTGAAGGCGCGGGTGGTACTGACAGCTCAGGAACAATTAGATATATACGATTGATGTTTCCCGGTAGTGACGATGATTCCTTTCAATTTACCAATGTGGGTAATTCTACCGTCGTGGAATACATTCAAATTTATAGAAATGGCGATAATGGATTTCGCATCAATGAAGGCACCGTAAATCTTCGATATCTGGTATCGACCAACCCCGTCGAAGACGAAGCAGGTATTCGTTGGGATGATCTCTGGATGGGTGCCGGTCAATTCTGGGTAGTGAATATGCTTGAAGATGGTGATGGCATACAGGGTCGGGATGGTACAGGCGTTTTGAGCAATATCACGGTAACCGGAGTAGGTTTCAATGACCCTTCTGAGGATCCTGACGGGACAGCAATTCTCATTAGAAATCTGGGAAATGCAACCATTTATAATGCCTTGGTAACTGGTGTTGATCGCAGTCTTAGATTCAGGGATGAAGCCTTGCAGGGCGTAGCTTTTGGTACCAGTTTTATGGCAAATTCCATTTCATTCGGTAACGATGAAGATGATGGCACTGGTTTTCATAGCTCTGCGGATTTCTTTAATCCAACTAGCAGTGATTATAATCCAATATTTAACAATTCTGTGGATCCCATCACCATTACGGATTCTTATTTAGGAACCAGTACCGATAATTCGACCGCAGCGGGAGTCTTAGATCCGTTTTTTGAAGATGTGAACTATGTAGGGGCTGTTCCTGCAGATAATGATTGGACCGTGGGCTGGTGCCTCAATCTGGATGGTAGCCTTCGGGAATAGTAGGTAAAGAATAATTTTAAGTTAGTTAGTTTTAATTCAAGAAATTGTAAATGAATAGATTAGAATTCATTCAAACGATTTCATCGGCAACCCTCTCTGCAGGGTTGCCTTTTTCCATTTGGGCATCCAAACCCACGGGTAACCCCTTTTTGACCGCCTGTCAGGATATGGCCAAGGACGATGATTTTGTCATCAAGAACATTGACACTTTTATGCTCAAAAAGGCACTGTTCGTTTCCGTTGAACTCAATAACGGTATCAAAGGATGGGCGGAAGCCATGCCCAATGATAAGCGAAGTTCACGGACCTTGATAGAGAAAACCCTGAAAAACTATTTTGAGGGCACTACTATTTTTGATGTAGAAAAAACCTGGGATTATTGTATTAAATCGGAATATGATCTGGGGCCAGGCGGACTCCTCACCTACTCCATTTCCGGTATTGATTGCGCCATTTACGATGCTATAGGAAAGGCAACACAAAAACCAGTCTATGAACTACTGGGAGGAAAAGTCCGGGATTCCGTGGAGATTTATGCCAGTTTTACGCGTGATGTATATCCTACTCCGGAGAAGGCAACTAGCAAAGCAACGGAATTGGTTGAAGCGGGTTACAAGACCCTAAAATTCCGTATGCGATGGGGTCTGGAAAACCAGGATCCCCCTAACGACAATACGGTGGCCTTTGCAAGGGCGCT
>JANQHL010000196.1 GCA_028277085.1 Flavobacteriaceae bacterium | reverse complement strand
TCTTTTAGTGGGATGGTATGGATAAACGCCATTGGACACTTCATTCCAGTAGTTGTGTTTGATTATTATGCTTATTATGTGGATACAGTCCTCCCGATGAATAAGATTGATCAATTCCTCGCCGTTCTTTAGTCCGGTTTTTCCTGATAAGTGGAATATTGGGTGCCTTTCCCCTCCAATTAGCCCGCCAAAGCGGATAATTGTGCTATCAATGCGTTTTTCGGTGCTAAAGAGCCTTTCAGCTTGCAATAGTTGTTTTCCCGATGTAGTAATGGGATTGGGAAACGTGTCTTCGGTAATTTCACCTTCGATGTTGCCATAGACTGAAGTACTACTAACAAACAACAGTTTGGGTATCCTGGCTTCTTGTACATGCTGTAGCAGCAACCTCATTTTTTTTATGTAGCTCTCCGCACCCACTTTTCGTAACCTTGGAGGGATATTGACCACTAGAACATTCAGGTCCTTGAGAAAGAGAGTCAGATCTCCGGAAATCTCATTTTCGTGAAGTTCCAGCAGGAAAGGAGTGATCCCTAAATCGGATAGGACGTTTAGCTTGTCTGAAGAGGTAGTAGTCCCTTTTACCAGATATCCTTGAGCCAGTAGACTTTTGGCCAAGGCGGCGCCCAACCAACCACATCCCATAATGCCAATGTGCTCACTCAAATTCGAGGCTTTTGATGATCAAGATAGCATCATTAAGTACAAAAGGCATGGGAATACTGGTTTCCGGCCGTTGCGGTACCGAAAATTTTGTATGAGAAAGGAGATCATTGGAAGCCTCGTAGAATGTCAATTTAAGATGTTCTTCTTTTGGGATTTCCAGTTCCAATTCCGTAAAATCATTATTGCTCACATAATGGGTAAGCAACTTAGAACCCTTGCGTTGCTTCAGGTAATAGTCCGAAAGCGCAATACCATTAATCACTACCTTGCTAAGGACAGCTTCGTTGGTAAACACTTCCAGGCGGTTCACAGGTCGTTGGGGCGTTACACATAGGGTTAGTAGTCGAGAATCGCCATGGATAGTGTCTTGGGTAACGGCGATATCCGGAACAGGAATGCTTTTTTTTGGAGCCTGGCTGGTAAAGGTAAATTTGCTGTTGTACTTACTGGCTATTGTCTGAAGGGATTCCTCCTGCGGTTTTAATTCTTCGGATCCCCTTAAAAACTGTGAATTCCATCCGATCAGGACCTTATCGTATGTCGCCCATTGTGTTTGGTCGAAGTCAGCGTCATATACATATAATAGGCTACTGGGCTTGGGGCGTTCTTTTGAAAACTGTGCAGCAAGATGACTCCGGATACCAAATACTGCAAAGAGGAAAAAACAGATAAAAGCTATTCTTATAGGGTTTCTTAGAATTCCAAGGTAGGGAAGTACTAAGAAAAACAACAAGGTAGTGAGCAGTGTTGTTGCAATCATCATTTTGAGCCCTAATCCCACAGGTAACATCTGAATGAACGGGGTAAGCATAAAAACTGCGGGTAGACATAGAAAAACAAGCAATAATGGATCGGGTTTTTCCTGATGAATAAAGACCAATAAGGCAATTAAAACGCCAAATACAGGAATAATAAAGAAGCTCGCCCCTTTTAAATAAACGCTAACAAGACCGCACAACAAAAGCCAAATAAAAATTGGAGCAATCAGCAAATTGGCGACCCCCAGGTTCCTATACTTTTTGTAAACAAAGAAACAAATGCCAACAGCAAGAATGGCGAAGGAAAAAATATACAAATGACCGTTGTAAGGGAACCCTTGCAAAATATCTTCGTACCAGGGATACCACCATTTCAGTGCCGGCCAGCTGTAAAAACCGATGAGGCCATTAACCACCAGGGCAATTAAAGCAGGGAGGAAAGCTGTGACTATTTTTTTGAGATGGAGTTCTTTTCTTTTAAAACCGTACGCTAAAAGTAGGATAAAGCATAGTACTGCTAAAGCAAACATAGGCCAAACCCATTCAAAAGGATAAGCAATCAACTGAAAAAAGGGCATGTTAAAATAGATGTCATCATTAAGACTCTTAAGCCCGTTCAGATCAGCCTCACTGAAATGGGAAAGTAATGGCATCAGATAGCTTCCCTGATGCTTCAGGGAATTCTTATCCAGGCGCTGGTAAGTATCTAAAGCCGTATGGTAATCATAGTGGTCATCAATAAAGGCAAAATTAAAACCTTCAATGTCCCTGTCTTCCCGGAATACCGTCAAATCGGTGTTATTTGGAAGCATCTTATAAATGCTATAGGCCAGCGAGTTGCCTAAGGGATAGTCCGGTCCTGCTTTGATAAACTCCTTTACTAAAGAAGAATTCCCGCGATTTGTCTCCATAAGCATAAAACTCGGTCCGCCAGTACCACGAGCCTCAAAATTCAACACGAGTCCTACTTTTTCTGCCCAGGGGTGCTGATTTACAAATAAATCCGCTCCATTCAACCCTAATTCCTCCGCATCTGTAATCAAAATAATAATGTCGTTTTTAGGGGTTTTATTTGTCGCTAGAAAGGCTCTTACTCCTTCTAACAGAGTCGCGACACCGCTTCCGTCGTCACTGGCTCCGTAAGAGGAATGTGGACTGCTATCATAGTGCGCCATTAGCAGTAAGGATTTGCTATTACCAGCGCCTTTGATTTTTGCCAGGATATTGATCGCTTTGCTAAAATTTCCCCAGTCTCCCGCGGTATACCCTTCCTGTACCGAAGTTTCCAGGCCCATTTTCTTGAGTTGGGAAATGATGTAGGCCCGTGTGGTGGCGTGCCCGGGAAATCCAACACCATGTCTTGTTTTGGAGATCACCTGAACGTGTTCCAGGGCTCGGTCAGTGGAAAAACTTGTTGCTTCGGCAGTACCGTCTGTTTGATAACTGGGCATGAGGGATTCGAAGCTCCAATAGGCTGCCAAAACAATAACAAGAAGTCCAATAGTACGGGGAAACACTACGATTGGTTTTAGCTGTTTCGAGTTCTATAAAAATAAGACAGCTTCGCATTTTTCACCTAGAAAATTTAAGTTTTTCGCTAAAAATCGCTAACTTTATTAGTCAACCAATAATTAAACCACTATGGGAATTAAGAGTTTTCAAGGAGCAAGGGCGAAGACAGATTCGAGAAAGGAGGCGAAGCTTCCTATTTTGGTTTCGGATTACATGACTAAAAAATTGGTGACTTTTGCTCCGGAGCAATCCATTTTGGAGGTTATGGAGGCTTTTGCCAAATACAAAATATCCGGAGGGCCTGTTTTGGACGAGAACGGTTTTCTGGTTGGTATTGTCTCCGAAGCGGATTGTATGAAACAAATATCGGAGAGTCGTTATTTTAACCAGCCCATTTTGGATAAAAGTGTAGAGCGGTTTATGACTAAAAATGTTGAGACCATTCCCTATGACATGACTATTTTTGATGCTGCCGGAGTGTTCGATCGTCATAACAGAAGGCGACTGCCCGTGATGCGGGATGGCCTGCTTGTAGGGCAAATAAGCCGAAAAGACATTGTGGTCGCTGCCTTGAAACTGAGTGGAGCTAATTGGAAATAGGTAGTCCCAAATTAAACACCAAAGATTTTTTGAACCGCTATTTAGGCCACACTACTCCCTTTTAACAATCATGTAATAATCGTTTTCCAGAGGGAGGTATCCCAAATCATAGACAAAGTAATAGGTAGTTCCTTTTTTCGTGGTGTAAAGGTTGGTAATATATTCAAAATCCAATCCTTTATCCAATAGTTTTGTTTTTGTAGTTGTGGTCTTTCCGTCCTTAAGGGTAAAACTATCCAGAATACGATAATTCTTCCGAAGCCGATTATTAATGACACGAACAAGGTTTTTGCTGTCCCTGTTCAGCATATTATTATAGGAGTTCCGGCAATGGTCGGAACAGAATTTTTTATCCGCTCTCCCCTTGATCTCAATACCACATTCCAAACAATATTTCTTTTGGTCACTCATTAGACAGTATGATGGCCGGGAGATTGAGAGTTTTAAACAATTCGTTGAACGCTGTCATTTCAGTAGCTACAATAGCATTTTTTTCGCTCTCAAATGTTTCCCATGCCGCTAAGAGGTCCTTGAGGCGCTCTTTGGCACCCTGGGTGACCTGGGGTTCAGCTACATCGATAAAACCTTTGAGATGCATAAGGTCCGCATTAAGCTGGTTGTGGAAATTAATGACATCCTGGAAGGTTTTCTGTTGCGGCTGTATCAGATTTTCTTCCCAAAGTTTTATTCGCTCTTTTATTGCAGCTGCTTTTTCCAATAATTCCTTTGCCTGATCATTGTCTTTTAGAAGCGCTTCATATTGGGTGAGCTGATCTCTAGCAGATCGCATTTGGATGACTGCCTTGTGCATTGCGGTTAACGAAGACTCAATCTGTGTAAGGAGCTGTTGCTGCTCGCTAAAATCCTTCTCATTTGCTGAGATTTTAGGATGCGGTAGAATTTGGGCCGTAGTTTCCACGGTTTCATTCTCCAAGCGAAGCCTTAGGGTATATTCTCCCGGAGCAACTCTTGATCCCCTGTAGTCGCCAAAAACAAACACTTTTTCAATGGATGGGATAGCCGCTCTTCTGAAATCCCAGGTAAAACGGTTAAATCCTTTCTTAGCGGGAAGTACCTGTGGTTTAGGCGGACCCCCCGGCCAGGTTTTGAAATCTTTTGGTTTTTGATTGGTGTAGGTGCGGATAACCTTACCCTTCTCAAGTACTTCTAGTGTAAGTGTAACCGAATCCAATTTTTTGGGGAGATAATAATCCAACGTGACTCCCGATTTAGGATTTTGGCCAAGTCCGGGAACGGGTTTTTCCTGATGGCCTCCAAAGAAGCGATAGGTGGGCTTGGGAGTAAAAATCTGCAATGCTTCAAGAGCGGGATCCATGTTTTGTAGGATAGCCACATCGTCCAGAATCCAAAAGGAACGGCCTGCCGTTGCAACTACAAGATCATTGTCCTGAATAGTAATGTCATTGATGGGCACTACCGGAAGGTTCAACTGGAATTTCTCCCAGTTTTGACCATCATTCAGGGAAACATATAATCCGGTCTCGGTACCGGCGTAGAGCAAGCCTTTTCTTTTTTTGTCTTCCCGGACGACCCTAACGAAGGTATGTTTGTCATTGATGCCACTGGTAATCCTGACCCATGTTTTGCCATAATCCGAAGTTTTAAAAATATAGGGAGCCAGATCCATAGATTTGTAGCGCATTACCGCAATGTAGGCGGTAGCAGGATCATGAGGCGATATTTCAATACTGTTGATGATTCCTTCTTGTAGGTTGGGCGGTGTGATATTTTCCCAATCTTGACCGCCGTTTCTGGTTAGGTGGACCAAACCGTCATCTGTGCCAGCATACAGTACTCCTTGCTCATGGGGAGATTCTACAAGGTACATGATAGTATTGTAGTTTTCTCCCCCTGCAGCTTCATTGGTATACGGTCCGCCTCCGGGGCCTTGTTTTTCCTCCTCATTTTTGGTGAGGTCCGGGCTGACAATTTCCCAGCTTTGCCCACTATCCTGGGTCTTGAAAACGACATTTCCAGCATGGTAAATGGTATTGCGGTCATGCGGGGAACTGATGATCGGAGCATTCCAATTAAATCGAAATTTAAAGTCTTTCGGTACTTTCCCCAGACCCAATTCGGGATAGGCTTTTATGGGTTTCCCCTCCCGGGAAGCTTTCACCCATTTTTCGATAATACCCTGGTAACAACCTCCGAAAACCACTTCGGGGGTATCCGGGTCAAACGCAAGGTAGGCACTTTCACAACCTGCAACGGAATACCAGTCCTTCCAGTCAATTCCGGCATCATTGGTACGACTAGCTATGGCAATGGCAGAGTTATCCTGTTGCCCTCCATATACGTTGTACGGAACAAGATTATCTGTAATAACGCGATAAAATTGTGCTGTGGGTTGTTTTTGTTGACTACTCCAGCTTTTACCCCCATTGTTAGACACATTAGCACCCCCGTCATTAGCATTGATCATTTTCTGATTGTTCAACGGGTGTATCCAGAGATGATGATTGTCTCCATGAGGGGTAGGAAGGGGGGTGAACGTTTTTCCCCCATCAATTGATTTGGTTACCGGGGCATTAAGCACATAGACCACATTTTCGTCCTGTGGGTCTGCAAATATTTCCATGTAGTACCAGGAGCGCGCAATGTTGATACGATCTTTGTTGATTTGCTTCCATTTTTTTCCTGCATCATCACTGCGATACACCCCTCCTTTTTTGCCTTCTGCTTCAATTACCGCGAAAACCCTTTCCGGATTTGCCCTGGAAACAGAGATTCCTGCTTTTCCAAATTCTTTGGGTAATCCTTCTTTTAACTGCTTCCAGGTGGTGCCGCCGTCGGTTGATTTATAAATACCGGAAGTGGGTCCTCCGGATTCCATTTTCCAGGGATACCTTCTGTGCTGCCATAGGGCCGCATAGAGGATCAAAGGGTTTTTCATGTCCATGGTTAAGGAGGCAGCCCCTGTGTTTTCGTCCACAAAAAGGACCTGTTCCCAATTGGTACCACCATCCAGGGAACGATAAATGCCCCGTTGTTGCGAAGGCCCATACTGTGCCCCCTGGGCTGCTACAAATAAAATGTTCGGATTGCTGGGGTGGATGATCACATCCGAAATATGCCGGGTTTCATCCAAACCAATGTGTTTCCAGGTCTTTCCTGCATCAGTAGACTTATACACTCCGTCACCCATGGACGTCATTACACCCCGAGCAGCATGTTCTCCCATGCCTACTACCACCAGATTAGGGTTGCTTTCAGAAACAGCAATGGCACCGACCGTGCCTGTTTTTAGTTGTCCGTCCGAAATGTTCTTCCAGGTAATGCCGTCATCTACGGTCTTCCAAATACCTCCCCCAGTAGTGCCCATATAATAGGTCATAGGTTGGCCTACTACCCCGCTACAGGCAACACTTCTTCCTCCCCGGAAGGGGCCTATATTACGCCATTTTAATCCTTGAAAAAGAGAATCCTGAAGAATGGTTTTTGCCGGAGCAGTGGTCTTTTTGCGCCTTTGGGCGTGGTTGTTTATAGTAAAGCAAAATAGTAGAAGGAGCAGTAAAGGCGCTTTTTTCATTTTAGTAGTATTAGTTCTGGTTAAGATACAAAACAGATAGGATTTGTTAAGAAAAAGATAAATGGCATTTTTTATTTGGAACAAACGTTCCGTTATGTTTATGTTTGTATTGGAATAATCGTTCCAAAATAATTTAAAATCTCTAAATAATAATTACAATGCAAAAATTAGCAAACCAGCCTGCTCGTCTGGCAGGCAAAGTAGCCATAGTCACCGGAGCCACCAGTGGTATGGGATTAGAAACCGCCAAACGCTATTTAGAAGAAGGTGCAAAAGTAGTGTTAACCGGCAGGAGCCAGGAAAAACTGGATGCCCTTAAAGAAGAACTCACCGGAGACTATCTTCTGGTTAAAGCCGAAGCCTCCAGTGTGAGTGATAGTGAACAACTCATTACAACCACTGTTGACACCTTTGGTAAAATTGATGTTCTCTTTTTGAATGCCGGTATTTTCCGCGTGGAAACTATTGATGGACTTACCGAGGAAATCTATGATGAGGTACACAATATCAATGTTAGAGGTCCCATATTCACTGTAAAGGCGGCCTATAACTATCTCAATGAAGGCGCCAGTATCATTTTTAATACTTCCGTAGTGAACGTTAAAGGGTTTGCCGGGATGGCAGCCTATGCCTCCAGTAAAGCGGCCTTGCGTTCTCTAACCCGGACTTTGGCAGCCGAATTTGGCCCTAAAGGGATTCGTGTAAATGCTATTGCTCCAGGACCTATTGATACCCCCATTTATGGAAAACACAACGTTCCTCAGGAAAACATAGATGCCATGGCCTCTAATTTTCCATCTATGGTCTCCCTGGGCAGATTTGGCAAGGCCGATGAAATTGCTACGGTCGCGGTTTTTTTAGGCTCTGATGATAGCAGTTATATCACAGGAGTAGAGATCCCCGTAGATGGTGGTTTCGCCCAGGTTTAGTTTTTTGGATAATTTAGCAAGGCAAATACGTTATGCCAAGAACCAAAAAATTCAATGAATCAGAAGTGTTGGAAATGACTATGGAACTCTTTTGGGAAAAAGGGTTCCATGCCACTTCTATCCAGGATCTGGTATCTCACCTAGGCATTAACCGGGCGAGTCTTTATGACACTTTTGGCGGTAAGGATGCACTCTTTGAAAAGGCATTTGCCTTATACCGAAAAAATAGTGGTTCAGCGGTAATGGGGTTTTTCGAAGGGCAGGCGTCGGTTAAAGAAGGGTTTAAAGAGCTCTTTGAATATGCCATAGTAGAAGCCGTTTCGGACCCTTCCCGAAAGGGGTGTTTTGTGGTCAATACGACTACGGAGCTTATTCCGGGCAACGAAAAAATGCAGGAAGTACTCTGTTCCCATATGAACAAAATAGAAGAGCTCTTTTTTACATTGGTGGAAAGAGGGATCCACAGGGGGGAAATTGCTCCCGATAAAGACCCAAAGGCAATGGCTTCCTACTTGTTCACCTTTTACAACGGGTTACGTGTTGTTTCCAAAGTGGATACGGATCCCGAGAGACTTCGACAAATCGTGGATACAGGACTATCTGCTTTAGAATAGTACGCTAAAATTCGTATTCCAGTATTCCGTCCCATCCCGATAACCGAATGATCAGACTTCTTTCGTTTGGTATTTCCAATGGTGTTAACTCAATGGTAAACTCCCGGTTAACAATAGCGTCACAGGGTTCATCGTTGTCTAACACGATAGTTGCAGATTGCTGGGGAGGCAGCGATTCGTTAATGGCATCGGAAGCAAAGAACCGTATTTCCCATTCACTCCCATCACAACCGCCGCTTTGGAGTTCTACGGTTAAACAATCTCCGGTAATGCTTGCACTTTCTATCGTGTAATTGGTGTCGTCCGCACTTTCAAAACGACTGCGGTTTACTTCAGCTAGTATATCACAAATTTCCGATCTCGGACCGTTATCATCAGATTCGCAGGCTACTAGGGTCACTGCCAGTAGTAGTATACCAAAATAGGATACGCTTTTCATGGGTAGGGCTTTTTACTGTAGATACAGAAAAGGACAAAAGGATGGCTGTAAAAAGACTTATTCTACAAGTTTAAATTTCACCTGTAGCGTAGTTTCTACCCGAATCTTCTCAAAATTTATCTCCAAAGATTCTTCGGTAGCCAAATCCATCGCTGTAACAGCCATTTTCCGAGGAGCATAGGCTACCGGAGTGGTACCATAGCTATCCACAATATGAATAGCAGGCCCTACTTTTTGACCCAGGGGTTGGGTTAAGGCCAACGCCTTTTTTTGCGCTTTTACCATGGCCTTGGATTTAAGTCCCAGTTCTAGGGAAGCCATCTTAGAATACTCCGTTTTTTTTAGATAGGTATTGGCGATACCAATATCTTCCAGGGCGGCCAACACTTTTCCTGCAGTGAGGCCATCATACACTATAAGGGTATATTGCTTGCGTTTCAGGACATTCTTGGAACGGAGAAAGTATGTTTTAAAATCACTGCTCAGATCTCGGATGACCAATTGGCTTTCCAGATCAATCCCCAGGGATTCCAGTTTTTGCGCCATTCTGTTTTCCTGCTCTTCCACTGATATCCTGCCTTTACTGTCTTTTTCCTGGATCGTTATGTTTAAATAGATCTTATCAGGAGTGACCAGGGTATCCACCCTGGCTGAGGTTTCCAAATACGGAACATCCAAAAAATTTCTGGACTGCGCAGTCAGAACAACAGGAAGCAGTAAACATGCGAGTACTATGCTATTTTTCATGGGGCTTTTAATCAAATGGTTCGAGGTCCGGGGCGAGAAAGCGCTGTTTGGCAACTGGATTATTATAGATATCAAAACTATAATGTGCGGCCATCAGGTCTTTAAATCGGTATTTCAATCTTGGAAATTCGGCAACGAATTCCTGAAAGCTTTCTGTTTTGGATTTCAACATAAAGTGGTACACGGCTTTTACCGCTGCTTCGGTTAATGTTTGGTTGAATTTGTCCGGAGCACCGTTTTGCGCGGCAAAATACCGGATCTCCGCACAAATTTTAGGGATTGTAGCTGCTACCCCATATTTCGAAATATAAAGCCATGCCAACCGAAGATGGGCTTCGTGGGTAAACAGCGCCGGATCAAATGTGCCTTCCTGAAATTGCTTTTCAAAAGCAGTGTCCGAGAGTTGGGTATGTGCTTCCATTGGCTATCCCTTAAAATCAATTTTGTTATGTGCCCCGTCGCAATAGGGCTTGTTCTCGGAGGCGCCACAGCGGCAGAAGGCTGTGGATCGTTTTTTCGTTTCAACTTCGCCGTTGGCTAAGGTAACCTGAAGCGTTCCGGTTACAAGCAATGGCCCGTTTTCTACAATAGTGCATTCCGTCATCTTGGTTTCTTCCATTTTTTCTTCTCCTTTTGTAATATAGGTTAACGCCGCGGAAGGGCATTTTTCAATTTGCGATTTTAGTGCTGCCACCGTAGCATGTTCCGGTTGTATCCATGGTTTTTCGTTCGGTTTATACACTTCGGGTAATGTTTTCCAACAAATCTCGGAATGGATACATCGTTTTGGTTTCCAGACAATGGTCAGGTCTTCTTTTTCATAGTGTTTCACAATTTCTTTTTCCATATCAAGCGATATTTATTCCTTTTAAAACCAACTCCTTCCACTCAGGGTTTCGCTTTATGTAAAGTGCCACAAAGGGACATAGCGGTACTAAGGTGAGTCCCTTTGCCTTAACATCTTCCAGAGCTGCTCGTACCAAAGCGGTTCCTATGCCTCTCCCTGCTAATTCGTTCGGTACCTCGGTGTGCGTCAGGTAGATCTTGTCCTTGGCTTTTATGTATTCTATGATAGGCGTATAGCCGTCAATTTTAAACTCGTAACGTTTCTTTTCAGTATTATCAATTAACTCGTACTCCATACTACTAATTCAACAGGTTTGCTTGCAGGAATAGGGCTATCGCTTCGGTCATGCGATCCCTGTTTTCTTTTTTTCTAAAACCATGGCCTTCATCCTTTGCTAACATATACCATACCACACCTTGGTTTTCCCGTATGGATTTTACCATTTGCTCCGATTCACTTGCCGGAACCCTGGGGTCGTTAGCGCCCTGAATAACAAATAGCGGTTTTGTTATCTTTTCAACATGGTTAGTGGGGGAAATTGCCAGCAAGTGTTCGCGCATCTTGGGGTCCCTTTCATCGCCATATTCTGCCCTTCTCAAATCCCTTCGGTATTCTTCGGTGTTTTCCAGGAAAGTTACAAAATTGCTAATCCCTACAATGTCAACACCGCATCGTAGTTTGTCGTTGTAATTAAACATGGAAGACAACACCATGTACCCTCCGTAAGAACCACCATAAACGGCAATTCGATCACTATCATATTCCGGTTGTTGTTGTAGCCATTCTATTAATTTGCCGATGTCCTTAACGGAGTCTTCCCGTTTAAATCCATTGTCCAATTGAAGAAAGGTCTTGCCATAACCCGCTGAACCGCGAACATTAGGGGCAACAATGGCGATCCCCATTTCATTGGCCAAAAAGGCATAAAAAGAAGAAAACCGTGGTACATGTTGCCCTTCAGGCCCCCCATGTATGGAAATAAGGGTAGGGAAGGGGCCTTCGGAACCAGTCGGTTTATACACAAAAGCGGGGATCTTTCTTTTTGCGCCGTTTACCTCATCATAGGTTTCATATTCAATGAGTTCCGGAGAGGGGAAAGTAGTGGTGTCCAGGCCTCCAACCTCGCTATAGGTCCAACGTTCCGGCTGTAAGGTGTTCAAATCCAAGGCGAAAATATCACCTGGGGTTTTGGTGCTATTCATGACCAAAGCCAATTGATTCTTGGTTGGATGAAAACTTAGGGAGTAGAGTTGTCCCACGGGTAAACCTTCCACTTTTTTATACGTCAGGGTACCGAGATCGAGGAGATACAATTGTGAAAATCCATTTTCATTAACCGTAAAGGCCGCCTGCGTTCTTTGGGTGTTCACCGCAATTTCATTTACATTCCAGGGGATATCGCCTGTGATATAGGTGAGTTCTTTGGAAGCTAGGTTGAACTTTGCCAGGGTATTAAATTCCTTACCCTGGTTGGTAGCAATATAAATGGATTCTCCTGAGGCATCCCAGAAACTACCTAAGAACACTGCTTCGGTATCGGGGTCATTTAGCTGGGTAAGCGCTTTTGTGGTGAGGTCAAATACATAGGAGTTGGATTTTGTGCTGGAGAGATACTGAATGAGCAATAATTTGGTATCGTCCGGGGACCAGTCCGCAGTGACCCAATAGCCATTGCCTTTATCGATTTGTAGCTCGGCTTCTTTTGGAGCATTCATGCCGGAGATGTAGACGTCAAAGTCTTTTTTGTTCCGACGGGATGAGGTGAAGGCAAAACGGTCGCCTTTGTTGGACCAAGCCATTCCAAAGTTTACGGATTCGCCATCGCTCAACATTTCGGATTTCCTTTTTGCCATGTCGTACCAAAAGATCTGCGAAAATTCGTTGCCCCCGCTATCCTTGGTGAACAGAAAGCCATTATAATCCGCTAATGGACAAAAAGAGCCATTACCCACAGGCTCATCGAAAAAAGTAATTTGATTTCTGGCGCCACCGGGTTGTTGCAACACGTGAAGTTGTGTAGTATTTCCAAAGCGGGTAGCCATTAGCATTCCATCACTATTCGGGATCCAATCCGCAAAGGAGGCGGATCGCGTATTTTGATACTGCTGAATTCGGGTTGCGATCTCTTTTGGAATATCCGGAACATCTTCGAGTACCAGATTGCCTATTTCTTTTCGTTCCTGAGCGGAACCGATGCTGAGCAAACCGAAAAAGAGGATAAATAGTGTAGCGCGAAAGGTAATTTTTGAACTGTGGTTCATAGCAGTTGTGTCTGTAATTTGAGGTCTATTCAGAAAGGGGATGATCCCCCGTTGAAAGATGCTTAAAAATAACAAATTTTCTAGCCCTTACCATTAGATTTGTAAAGGGAAATCCATTTCAAAACGAGCAACCTAAAAGCAATACGGTACAATTGAAGGAAGATAAAGGTATAAAGGCATATGACAAACTAGCGGACTTGTACAAGGACGAAAATGTGGGAACGCCAATTCAACAGGATTCCAACTTCACCATTCATCGTATGGAAACCGTTCATGGTACCCCGGTTACTTCCCCGGTTTTTAGGGCGAATTACTATTCCTTTGTACTCGTTAAAAGCGGCAGGAGTTTCTACACCATTGATGATAAAAAGTTCTTTACCCGACCCAACACCTTATATTTTACCAATCCCGGACACCTAAAATCCTTTGGTGTTGAAAAGGTTGTCCATGGTTTCCTGATTACTACTCGTGAAGAATACTTAAAAAAGCATGTGCATCAGGAAGTGTTTAAGGAATTTTCATTTCTTCTTACCGAGATCGTGCCGCCTTGTTTTTTGTCCGATGCCAAGTTTGACGAGTTACTAGCACTGGCCGAGCAAATCCTTTTGGAAGCGCAAAAAAAATCCACCCTCAAAGATAAAATCATAAGCTCACTGTTTATGGTCTTCCTGTTAAAAGTCAAAGAATACCTGTTGGCGGATGACTCATTTAAGATTGCCCATGATCGGGATAGCCAGATCGTGCAGCAATTTAAGAAAGACCTGGAGAAAACGTTTCGGCAGGAAACGGTAAAGAGTGGAGAATTGCAGGTAGGCATCTTTGCGGAGCTCCAACAATTAAACCCAAGCTACTTCTCGACGGTTATCAAGGTAAAGACCGGGAAGTCGGCCAACAAGTGGATTCAAGATAAACTGATCGTTGAGGCCAAAGCCCTGCTATCCGGCTCCCGATCATCCGTAAAAGAAATTGCCTATAAATTGGGTTTTTCGGAGCCTACGCATTTCACTAAATTCTTCAAACGAAATGTTGGAACTACCCCTAACCAGTACCGTTCTCGTTAGCCAATAGTACCATTCTAGAAAATCTGCCCTTACTTCTAGATTTTGTGCCTTTATCCGCCTTCTTTCACTAACGACATTTGCCTTGTAATCATTTATAAATCTTTAAAATCAAATACAATGAAAAAGTTAGCAGGTAAAATAGCATTAGTAACCGGAAGCAGCCGGGGTTTGGGAAAAGAAATGGCACTTCGTATGGCCCAAGAAGGCGCTGATATTTTAGTGACGTACAATACCAATTCGGAGCAAGCTCAGGCCACTGTCCAGGAAATTGAAGCTTTGGGGAGCAAGGCAAAAGCCTTTCAATTGAATACCGGGGACATACAAAGCTTTGATGCGTTCTTTGATGAGGTCTCCGGGGTATTACGATCCGAATGGGAGCGCTCCTCCTTCGATATCCTGGTCAACAACGCGGGGATTATTGCCCATGTTCCGGTGGCAGAAACTACAGAAGCCACCTTTGATCAACTGGCCAACATCCAGCTGAAAGGGCCGTTCTTTATCACGCAAAAGGCATTGCCTTTGCTGAATGACGGGGGTAGAATTATTAATGTGTCTACAGGTTTGGCACGTTTTAGCATTCCCGGATATGGAGCCTATGCTGCGATGAAATCCGGGATAGAGACCTATACGCGGTATTTGGCGAAGGAGTTAGGAACACGGCAAATTACAGCCAACGTTGTGGCACCGGGAGCGATCAATACGGATATGAACAAGGCATCGCTGGAAAGCAATCCGGGGCTGGAGCAAATGTTATCTTCTGTTACCGCCTTAGGCAGAGTGGGGGTAGCCGAGGACATTGGTGGGGTGGTTGCCTTTTTAGCCAGTGAAGATGCGCGTTGGGTCAACGGGCAGCGTATCGAGGCCTCGGGAGGAATGTTCTTGTAGCCGTTTTACGCTCATAAATACAACCCGCAATCGTCATGTTGATCGTTGTGGGTTTTTTCTTAAACGGATTATTCGTATATTTAAAAGGAATACTATTATGCAGAGTACAGCGCTTCTATAGGATGTGGGCTTGCCCTACTCCTAATTGATCCTATCTTCTCTTTAATACCACGTTCAATCGTATGTTTTGCTTAGTGTATACCTCTACCGCCAAGCCGGATTTTGATCGGACACAGGTCCAGATGATGCTGGAAAAAGCACGGGTATTCAATAACAGCAATGGTATTACCGGATGTTTATTGTACTACAAAGGGGAGTTTTTACAGTACCTGGAAGGCAACCAGGTTAAAGTGCTGGCACTGTTTGATAAGATCCAAAAGGACCAACGGCATTGTGATGTGGAACTGATCTCCCATGGCAATATCAATGCCCGGGAGTTTAAAAAATGGGATATGGCCTATGAGGACTTCTATGGCGACAATGATACCTTGCAATTCCTAAAACTATTGGTCAGTTCCTATTTGGAACCTTCAGAAAAGGCTCTGGACCCTAATCCTACTTCCAAGTACTTTTGGCGCACCGCGAGACGATTGCTTAGTAACAAAACCACTTCGCGTTTGCGGCTTTAAAGGGTTGCGGAACTTCTTTTTTAAAATTTGGTTTGCCTTTTAAGAATGATTTTTGGCATTGCTATTACATTGCATTTTTCAAGGGCAAAAGATTAATTTGCTTCAACAGTTATTGCATGCTGGAGGTGGGATGATCAAGAAAATAATATTTCCTTAACCCGTTGTTTTTCAAAATACCCATTAAGCTTTCTTAATTTGAACGGAAAAGCGGTTGGGGTGATTAAGGGCCATCTTCAAGAACTAACTGATACGCAACTTTTATCCTTGATAAATGAAGGAAACCAATTAGCCTTTAATCAGATCTACTACAGATATTGGAAAAGACTGTATGCCTACGGTTTCAATATTCTTAATGACAAAGGACTTACCCAAGACGCTCTTCATGAAGTGTTCACTGTAATTTGGACAAAGCGGGAGCAATTGGAGATCGGTAATTTAAAAAACTACCTGTTCAATGCCGTCAGAAATAACGCAATTTCAACACTACGTAAAGAAAGATTTACAGAATTACATCATGGGATACTACAGAATCTAAAAGGTTCCTCCGAGGCAGAACAAAATTTTGATCTTAATGATTTGAAATCAACCGTTAATGTTGCTGTCAAAGATTTACCGAAGATTTGCAGAACCATATTTTATCTCAGTAGATTCCATGATTATTCGGTGTCTGAAATCGCAACACAACTAAATATTTCAAAACGAACAGTAGAAAACAATCTATCCATTGCGTTAAAACACCTCAGGGGTAGTTTAACTACTCTACCCTTTCTATTCCTCGATTTTTTCCAGCAACTCTAGCGGCTTGTCGTGTTAACTTCAAGTTAAGAAAAGGACCTTTTTGGGAGCAAATACCTGTTGGCACGTCTTGCTATTGTATCTGACACCTATGGAACAAAAGGAATTCTTCAACCTGATCAAAAAATACAAGCAAGGAAAATGCTCGGAGCGTGAGCAGCAACTGTTATTTCGATTTTGTGAAGAATTACAAGTGGGGGATATTACGCAATTGTGGAGTTTGTCAGAGGAGGAAGAAGAAAAACGGGCGGTCTTTCAAAGAATACACAAGACAATAAGAACCAAGAAACCTCCAAAATTCGGTTGGAAAAAAATCCGATCTGTTGCAGCAATATTCATCGGATTACTAGCCGCAGGCTATTTCTACATACACTACCTACAACAACCGGAAACCATTTCCATCCCTGAAAATGCCATTACCTTGGAGCTGGGGGATGGTACTATTGAAATTATAAGAGAAGAAGGGGCTGCAAAGGTCTTAGACCAACTTGGAAATGTTGTTGGTAAGCAGAAAGGCAACCAATTGGTCTATAGCGAAACGGATGTTGCCAAAGAGCTGGCCTATAATACGTTAACCGTACCTTATGGTAAACGTTTTGAGCTGCAACTTTCGGATGGAACAAAAGCACATTTAAATGCCGGTTCCTCACTGAAGTATCCTGTTCAGTTTTTACAGGGAATACCAAGAAAAGTTTTTGTATCAGGGGAAGCATATTTGGATGTTGCCAAGGACACAAAGCACCCTTTCATTGTGAATGCCCAGGATCTGAATGTGAGGGTTCTCGGAACACAATTCAATGTACATGCCTATCCAGAAGACAATGTATCGGAAATAGTTTTGGTAGAAGGGGCCGTTGGCTTATATGAAAGCGAAGAAGAATATGATGAGGGTACAAGTAAGGTGTTAATGCCTGGTTATAAAGCCAGTTTTGACAGGGTCAATAAGAGTTTTACCACAGACAAGGTCCATCCCAATGTGTATACCTCATGGCGGAAAGGAGAACTCGTTTTTAGGAACATGTCATTTGATAATATTCTTAAAAAGCTGGAAAGACATTATGCTATTACTATTGTGAACCATAACACGGAACTGGCGCATACTGTCTTTAACGCAAGTTTTGGTAACGAGCCTTTGAATGTCATTTTGGAAAGTCTGCAAGAGAATTATGGTATCACCTTTGAAATAACGCAAAACACGATAATAATCAACTCACAAAAACGCAACAGCCTATGACAAAACCAAATTAAAATTCGAATTCACTTTAGGAGAGAATTACTGATTTATTTCAGTTAATACGAAATCAAAAAACCGGAAAATGTGCGACCATCTTCCGGTTGTACTAAGGTGATTACACTTAAATATAACCACAATTTAACACTATAAAACTATGAAAAAACTTCTTAACGACTCAAGAAGCTGTCATCCCCCATTGAAATTTGATTTGAAGATGAAACTGAGTACGTTGTTCATTTTTCTGGCCATTTTAACCACTTATGCAAATCCTACTTATGCTCAACGTACAAAGGTAACCCTGGATCTGAAGAACGTATCCGTTTTGCAATTCATTGATGAAGTAGAAAACAGCACGCAATTCAGATTCATTTATAAGGTCAATGAAGTTGATTTAAGCCGTTTGATATCGGTCAGTGCGAAAAATAAAAATATTGAGAAGATCTTACAGCATATTTTTAAAAATACCGAGACTGCGTTCAACATCAATAATCGGCTTATTTACCTGGTGAAACGTACGAGTGAAAGCAAAGCATCGCAATCTGCGGCATCCACTATTACAAAGCCCTTACAACAAATCATAACGGGTCAGGTAACCGATGAGGAGGGCAGACCGCTACTGGGAGCAAGTATTCTTGAAAAAGGAACTTCTAATGGAACTACCTCAGATATGGACGGTAATTTTTCCATTGAGGTCTCGGGGGTACCTACGCTGTTGGAATTTACTTATGTAGGTTTTAAGAATCAAACCATTACGGTAGACAACTACCAACCCTTACAGATCACCATGATGGGCGCCTTCTCCGAATTGGATGAGATTATTGTAACAGGCCAGGGGGCGGGTGTCAATAAAAAAAGGGTCTCGAGTAAGGTGGAGGTGATAAAAGCCGAGGATTTAGAAGATATACCCTCACAACGTATTG
>JANQHL010000166.1 GCA_028277085.1 Flavobacteriaceae bacterium | reverse complement strand
CAGGCCCCATTCGGCATCTATGGCAATTAACAGGGGATAGGTTGCGGCTTCCTGATATCGCTGTATAAGGTATACTAACCGCTCATAGCTTTTCTCGTTATAAACAATCTCTTTTTTTCCTTCGAAATTAGTAGCAGCGCTAGCTCTGCTGTGAAAAAAACAGAGACTTCCAATATGGTATTCCTGTATTAGGTTTTCTAACCTTTTAATTTCTTCTTCAGAATCATTGATAAAAGCTGCTGGCATAAAAAGCTGCCCTACTTTTTGGGAGTAGGAAAGCAATTCCCTGGCCGATTCATAGGGTGGAAGACTAATCATTGGAAGCTTCTTTTTTGCCATAATCAGCGGGATATTTTAAAAAAGGGAGTAAAAAAAGTGCGGGTAGGGCAGCAATAACTACCCAGATAAAAAAGCCATTGTACCCCAGCCATTCCTGCATAAATCCGCTCAGCATGCCTGGAAGCATCATGCCCAGGGCCATAAAGCCTGTGGCAATAGCGTAATGGGAAGTTTTGGATTTTCCTTCCGCGATGTAGATAAGGTACATTAGGAAGGCTGCGAAACCGAAACCATACCCAAACTTCTCAAAAACAACAGTGGCGGTGACAGCAACAACACTGGTCATTTGTGTGCCCGCTAGTATTGCGTACAGTACGTTGGGAATATTGAGGGAAAGGATCATGGGCAGCATCCATTTTTTTAATCCGTCCCTTGAGATCAAAATTCCTCCGAGAATCCCGCCGGCAGAAAGCATGATAACCCCGACGGTTCCGAAAATTGTCCCCAATTGTTCTGTAGAGTAGCCTAATCCTCCTTTTTCAAGGGGATCCAGTAGAAAAGGAGCAGCCATTTTTACGAGTTGCGATTCCCCTAAGCGATAGGTTAAAATAAATGCTAGCGCAATCCCAATATTGGGTTTTTGAAAAAAGGAAACAAACACTTCAAAAAAACCTTTAGGTTTTTCCAGGAGAATAGTACTGGAGCTCTCGTATTTTGGGGTGGCAAAAAAGTTGGAAACGGTAAGTGCCAACATTAAAAATGCCGTGGCTGTCATGGTAATACTCCATGCTTTTGTATTGTCCCCGTAATGGTTTTCGAGAAATCCTGCAAGGATAACAATGAGTCCTTCCCCGGTTACCATAGCCAGCCGATAAAAAGTACTTCGGATACCTACAAAAAACGATTGCTTTTTTTCACTAAGCCCTATCATGTAGTACCCATCCGCAGCAATATCGTTGGTGGCGGATGCAAAGGCAGCCATCCAGAAACAAGCCAGGGTAGTTGTGAAAAAGATGTTTGTGGGTAGCGAAAGGCCCACGCCAAACAGTGCCAGGGCGATAAGTAACTGCATCCCCAGGAACCAGTTGCGTTTCGTACTTTTTAGGTCTACAAAAGGACTCCACAAGGGTTTCAACACCCAGGGCAAATACAGCCAACTGGTGTACAGCCCAATGTCCGCATTGCTTATTCCCAGCTTTTTATACATGATCACCGAAACCGTAACTACGATAACATAGGGAAGTCCTTGCGTAAAATATAAGATGGGCACCCAAACCCAGGCCCGTCTGTCCTTTTGAATTTCTGGCATCTGTTACATTTTCTTTTCGGTATGTTGTTTGTTCATTCTTTCATAGCAACGGATACAGTCCCGCTTTCATTTCCAAAACCATCAATAACCTTAAACATAAGGTTGCTTTGGGATTTAGGTATGCCAAAGCAATGCGTAGACGCATCTGCGGGAAGGTAGACTTTTTTTAGGACTTCGCCCCCTTTTCGCTTTCCTCGATATACTGAAATATAACCGGGAATAGAATCATAGTGCGAAAGGCAAAGTTGAATACTATCTCCGGTATGCTTTTTGGAAATAATCACCGGTTGTGGGATCACGCGTGGTGGCTTTGAGGGAATGGCAGGTACGTCGATTGGACTTTTGTACCAGCTTTTCCGAATTTTCTTGACGATATCGCTGTGTTCCGGTAGGGATTTCGCACTAAAAAAAACATTCCCCTGTACTTTTGGGAGAGCACGAGCCAGGTTAATCTGCCTGGGAAGTTCTTTCTTTTTGTGCCAGGCTTTATCCTGATTATTACGGATTTTATATGCGCCGTTACCCATGTAGAGATTGGTGTTGACACTTTCATTAGCCCACCAACGTGCAATTTTTTCATGGGAAGCTACAGCATAGTCCATACTCCAATAGGCCTGAGGGACAATATAATCCAACCAACCCTTTTGCATCCATAGGAGAGGATCTGCATACAGATCTTCATAGGTGGTCTGGCCGGCCTGGGTGTCGGAACCGGCAGGGTCTGTCGATTTGTTTTTCCAGACCCCAAAAGGACTGATCCCAAATTGCACCCAGGGTTTTTCGGTTTTTATGGCTTGGTGGACGTTCTTTACAAGGGAATCCACATTACTTCTTCGCCAGTCTTCAAGTGATTGTTCTGGTAAACGATACTGCACAAAGGCAAGCGTGTCATTGAAGGCTTCGCCCTGAATTTTATAGGGATAGAAATAATCATCAAAATGAACGCCATCCACATCGTAATGTTTGACCACTTCTTCAACTACTTTGGTCAAATGCCGCCATACCTGGGGTTCGCCGGGATTGTAATACCACTTTTTTCCGTATGGCAACATCCAATCCCGATGTTGATAAAAATCATGGGTATTCGCCAAAATGGTCGTGTCCAGATCAAAAGTAGCTCTATAGGGATTAAACCAGGCATGGAACTGCAGTCCACGTTCATGCGTTTTTGCGATCATCCATTGCAATGGATCTTCGAAATCTTCTTTGGGTTTCCCCTCAGTTCCGGTTAGAAATCTGGACCATGGGGAATATTCTGAGGGATAAAAAGCATCCCCTGCGGTCCTTACCTGGACAATTACCGTATTGAAATGGAGCTGTTCATAAAAATCAAGAAGGGTTAAAAAGTCTTGTTTTTGCTTTTCTGCAGGGTCATTGCCATTTTTAGGCCAGTCGATATTGACCACCGTTGCTATCCATACGCCACGAAGTTCTTTTTTAGGCGCTCTGTTGTGTTTCAAGCTGGTACATGAAGCAAAAATGGAAAAGACAATTAAAAAAAGTAGCTTACCTTTCAAATTATTAGATTGTTCAAAATAACTGTTTAGAAAACTGCACTCATGTTTTAGCACCTTCCCTCATCCAAACAGGTTGGGTTTGGGACTCGTGGTCTTTACCTAGTATTTCTTTATATAGCTCGGGCCTCCTGGCTTTTTTATAGCGATGACCTCCCGAAAGTGCCAGCTTGTCTTTTGTTATTGTTGCCAGGGCAATGTCATTTTCAAATGTATGACACTCCGAAAGGACTTCTCCGTAGGGGTCAAGGATCATTGAATTTCCGTTTTTAAGATGTTCTCCATCATACCCAATAGGATTAGTGAAGGCATAGTAGAGCCCGTTGTCATAAGCCCTCCCAGGCAACCAACGCATTAACCATTCCCTGCCTTTCGGTCCGTTAAACTCTTTTCGAAGCGCGACAGGATCAATTTGTCTATTGCTCCAGTATTTATCTTCAACATAACCTCTTCCCGGCATAGCCGAAGGAGTGCACCCCGTAACATGTGGGGCAAAAATAAGTTCCGCACCAAGCAAAGCGTTGGCGCGTACATTTTCTATGATATTGTTGTCGTAGCAAATGAGAATACCACACTTCCAACCGAGTAAATCAAAGATTTCATAGGTGTTACCGGGAGTCAGGTGTGGATTGATAAATGGATGTAACTTTCTGTATTTGGCAACAACTTTGTTTTTATGAACGCATACGTAAGTGTTGTAGATTTTTTCGTTGTCTATTTCCACTAAGCCTGCCAAAATAGCTATATCTAACTCCTTAGAAATCTCGAGGAGCTTCTTTGTACTTGCTCCGTCCGGAACTTTTTCTGCAAGCGCAAAGATTTCTTCCCGAGATAAGCCTTTGGTGAAGGTGTATGCTGTGATGGACATTTCATGAAAACTGATAACAGCTGCCCCGTTTTGAACTGCCTTTTGAGTCAGCGTTCCAATAACAGATAAGTTATACCGTTTATCCCCATCTTTGGGTTCAAATTGTGCTACGGCTATTTTCATACGGAGCTATCAGAAGTGATACCGAACAAAGCCTTCCATTGCTTCGTATTCTGCCATACCCAACGCATTATATTTATCTGCGGTTTCCTTATTCCGTTGCTCTGCGCGTTGCCAGAACTCCCGCTCGTCATTGCCCGGGAACATCGCGGCATCTTTTTGGGATTGATGCTTAAAAATAGCGTTTCGTTTTCGGGTCATGTCTTTGGGCCCAATGGGAACAGCCATTTCAATATCTGCAATATCCCATTCCTGCCAGGCACCGCGATACAACCATACGTAGCAGTCTTTTAGCCAATCCGCCTTTTCTGCAACAAGTCGTTCCAAGGCCTTGTAGATGACTTGCAGACACACCCTATGGGTTCCGTGGGGATCGGAGAGGTCACCTGCGGCAAAAATTTGGTGCGGTTTGATCTTTTTGAGCAGGTCTACCGTTAGCTGGATATCCTCCTCGGAATGTGGTTTTTTCTTTACCGTACCGGTTTCATAAAAAGGGAGGTTTTGAAAGTGTGCGTTGTTCTCATTCACACCGCAGTAGCGACATGCGGCTAAGGCCTCTCCTTTACGAATAAGTCCTTTATACTCTTGAATTTCAGGACTATCTACTTGACCGGGCTTCTTTTTGCTGAGGAATTCCCGGACCTTCATGAAGCGCTGATATAAAGGTTCATCGTCCTTTTCAATATCCGTTGCGAAATCCATAAATCGAATGACTTCATCGTCAAAAACGGCAATATTCCCAGAGGTTTGATACGCAATATGCACTTCATGTTCCTGGTCTACCAATCGCAGTAGGGTACCCCCCATGGAAATCACATCATCATCCGGGTGAGGACTAAAGATCAACGATCTTTTTGGATAAGGGGCCGCACGTTCGGGTCTTCGGCTATCATCGGCATTGGGTTTACCGCCTGGCCAGCCTGTTATGGTTGCCTGTAAATAATTAAAAACCTTCAAATTGATTTGTTCGGCAGAACCGATCTCGGCAACTAAATCGCCCATCCCGTACTCGTTGTAGTCTTCATTGGTTAATTTAAGAATGGCCTTTCCCAATGTTCCCGATAACCAGATCGTAGCTTTTTTCGTGAGTTGGTCATCCCAATCGCAATCCCCAACCAACCATGGGGTTTTAACCCTTGTTAAAAAGGAGGCGGCAGCTTCATCCAGAATAAAATCACAATTCTCGTGATGTTGGAGAAATGTAGCTGGCACAGACTCGCGAATCTCCCCTTCAACGGCTTCTCTAATGATTTGCGATTTCCCTTCACCCCAGGCCATAAGTATAATGCGCTTTGCGGCCATAATAGTGCCTACTCCCATGGTGATGGCCCTGGCAGGTACATTTTCCAGTCCAAAGAAATCGCTGGCAGCATCCAATTGGGTCACCCGGTCCAGACGAACCAATCGGGTTTTACTTTTAAGTGAAGATCCGGGTTCGTTGAATCCGATATGCCCTGTTCTACCTATCCCCAGGATTTGAATATCCAGACCACCCGCCTCATCTATCCGCTGCTCATACTCCTGACAATACTTCCGTATTGCTTGTGCGTCCAAAGCGCCATCCGGAATATGCACGTTTTTTCTCTCGATATCAATATGGTCAAAAAGATGCTCATTCATGAACCGGACATAGCTGTGTATGGAATCAGGTTGCATAGGATAATATTCATCCAGGTTGAAGGTGATCACGTTTTTGAAACTCAGTCCGTCCTTCTGGTGAAATTTCACCAAATAATCATACATTTTGGTGGGGGAGGAGCCTGTTGCCAGCCCTAAAACCACCATTTTTCCTTCCTTCTGACGCTTTCGTATCAAGGTGGCAATTTCGTTGGCTACATAAAATGAGGCACTGTTGGAGTCGCCATAAATTCCGGTATTGACTTTTTCGAACTTTCGGATTTCGGGATTGCTATCTTCTCGCAGGGGGTCTTTTTGGGTTAGGGTTTCAGCCATTGTGGAATAATTATCGTTAGAATACAGGGCAAAAATACGAAGAAATATCTGTAATTGCTGTTTTTTGCTGTTTTATTTGCAATAATTTGCTTTTAATAACAATTATTTAACCTTAAATAGGGATAAAACAGCAATCTTTGGATTTGATTATCTTTGTTTGAAAGTTTACTAATGTTAAAAGAAGAGCGGCAGCGCACCATACTTAACGAGGTAGAATTGCACAACAGGGTGCTACTAACTGATATTGCTGAAAAGCTGGATGTTTCTATTGATACGGTCCGACGGGATGTTAAGGAATTGGATGCCGAAAACCGATTGCGAAAAGTGCATGGTGGGGCGGTCTCCCTGGGTTTTGCGAATTACAGTCCCTCTCGCAATAATGTGTATGCGCTGGATGAAAAGACAGAAATTGCCCAAAAGGCGATTACCTTAATAAAAGAGAACAGTGTCATACTGATCGATGGCGGGACTACTTGTTTGGAACTTGCCCGTTTATTACCGGCAGAATTGGGTTTAACCTGTTTTACGCTTAGCCTTCCTGTAGCTATGGAATTATTGAATAAGCCCAGAGTAGAAACAATATTTATAGGAGGGAAACTTTCTAAAGACTCTTTAATCACCATTGGGGCAAGTACGATACATCAGCTCTCTCAAATTAAGGTGGATAGCAGTTTTATCGGTACGGGTTATGTAGATCCGAAATTTGGTTTAACTGAGTTTGATTGGGATATTGTACAAACCAAAAAAGCTGTGATTGCTGCTTCCAAAAAGACCGTACTGTTGTGCATATCCGAAAAGCTGAACTCCCAGCATCGATTTAAAACCTGTAATCTTAATGATGTGGCTACTATGGTAACAGAGTTAGCTCCGGAAAACAAATTGTTAGATAATTTTAGAAACCAAAATATCCATTTACTGTAGCTATGGCCAATTTTACGAAGATCACGGAACAGCCCTCCTTGTATGACGATTTGGAAAAAATGGCTACTTCCGGCTTGTTACAACGAATTAACAACGAAGATAGGAAGGTAGCCGAAGCGGTAGAACAGGTGCTTCCGCAGATTGAAAAATTGGTAGATGCCCTTGTTGATCGGTATGCCTATGGTGGCCGACTTTTTTATATTGGAGCGGGTACAAGTGGTAGGTTAGGGATACTCGACGCCTCGGAGATCCCGCCGACATTTGGTGTTCACGATAGGGTTATTGGCCTGATTGCCGGTGGGGATGGGGCAATCCGTAAGGCGGTTGAATTTGCAGAGGATAACACCCTCCAGGGTTGGAAGGATTTGGACGCCTATGCTATTACCGATAAAGATGTTGTGGTTGGAATTGCAGCATCTGGTACCACACCTTACGTGTTGGGCACCATTGAGGATGCAAAACGACACGGTTTACTCACAGCTTGTATCACGAATAATCCGGGTTCTCCGGTGGCAGAGGCCGCCGAAATTCCAATTGAAATTGAAGTAGGGCCCGAATTTGTTACCGGAAGTACACGAATGAAAAGCGGTACCAGTCAAAAACTGGTCTTGAATATGATCTCCACAGCGCTAATGATAAAAGTGGGGAGGGTAAAGGGCAATAAGATGGTAGATATGCAGCTCAGCAACAATAAACTGGTGGATCGTGGTGCCCGATATTTGGTTGAAGCGCTGGACATTCCTTATGCGGAGGCAGAAAAGGCACTGAAAAAATACGGATCGGTGCGCGCAGCGATCACCCAGTTTAAAGATAGCGGTAAGAAAGGATAGCAAGGTGATAGCAATTTTGGAATGAAGCGCCGTATCCCACCTTTTTTAAGTGTCGCTTGTTGTATCGCGGAAATTTTGTTGTTCGTTGGACTGGCTTGTATTGAATTGAATTGAAAATTTCGCTTTGCGGGAGTAGACTGAAACATCAAATGCGCAGCTCATGATCAATTTTGAAGATCGATTGAAAGGAGGCCACCCCAATTCCCTTGGAAATACTGTAGAAATTGTTGAAGAGGTACTGGAGGCCCCAACACAGTTTGGCGCCTTATTCCAATGTTATTTTAGTGATGATGAAATAGTCCGCTTGCGGGTCTCCAATGCCATGAAGCGTATTTGTAGGGCTAAGAAATCCCTGTTACTACCCTATTTGGATCGATTCCTGGACGAAATATCCCGGATTGAACAGGCTTCCACCCAATGGACCCTGGCGCAATTGTTTTTAGCATTGGAAAACGAAATGACCGCGGATCAAAAATCCAGAGCCCTGGACATTATGAAACGTAATTTGGCACAGCATGAAGATTGGATTGTATTGAACCAAACCATGGAAACCCTGGCAAGGTGGGCTAAAAAGGATAGTGCATTGGCGATTTGGTTACAACCTCATTTAGAACGCCTTAGTCAGGATAAACGGAAATCGGTAGCTCGGAAAGCGGTAAAACTGATGGGCCCAGGCTAAAGCTTACAACGCTAGGCTTGTCCCAATCTGTCATGGGTTATTTCGGTTGCAATAGATAAATCCCTTTTCCCTCAATGCCTACATAGATGTAGCCATCCGGCCCTTGTTTAACACTTCGTACCCGGCCCATACCATCCAGCAGCTTTTCCCGGTATACCACGGTATTGTTTTCCAACACCAGTCGCTCCAGGTATTGGAAGGAAAGTGATCCGGCAAGGACATTTCCCTTCCATTCCGGATATTTCTCTGAATTGATGATCTCCAGGCCGGAAGGCGCAATGGAGGGGACCCAGTAATAAATAGGTTGTTCCATGTTTGGGCGTGAAGTTTCATCTGTGATCTTTGTTCCGCTATAGTTGATGCCGTAGGTGATCACCGGCCATCCATAATTTTTTCCTTTTTTGATGATATTGAGTTCATCGCCACCGCGTGGACCGTGTTCATGTATCCATATCTCACCGGTTAGCGGATGCTTTACCATACCCTGGGGGTTGCGATGGCCAAAGCTGTAGATCGCTTCTTTTGCCCCATCTCTTCCTACAAAGGGATTGTCCGAAGGAATGGTGCCATCATCCTTGATACGATATATCTTACCGGCATCCCGGGTGATATCCTGTGGGTTTTCATCACGATTTCCCCGGTCGCCAATCGAAAAATAGAGGTACCCCTGGTCGTCGAAAACAATACGGGACCCAAAGTGAAAAGGCTTGCCGCTATTTGGGGTTGCCTTATAGAGCACTTGTTGTTGTTGCAACTGATTTCCTCGCAATTCTGCACGGAGTATCGCGGTGTTTCCCCCCCTTCCGGCACCTTCGGCGGAGGTATAGGACAGGTAGATCCAACGGTTATCTCCGAAATTCGGATGTAGTACAACATCCATTAAGCCACCTTGGCCCATCACCTTAACTTCCGGAACCCCGGCAATTAATGTCTTCTCGCCATCCTTAAAAAGGATAAGCTCTCCGGATTTTTCTGTGATTAAAAGTCCACCATCGGGCAGAAAATCAAACCCCCAAGGAATCTTTAGTTTGGGCACAACAAGTTTCGGGATGACCTGCTCTTCCTGAGGCGTTTTTATGCTAGTATCAACAGATTGGGCACAAGACTGGGTGAGCAGTACAACGAAAAAATAGAGAAAAAATGTACGCTTTTTCATAAATTTACGTTAGAATGGAGTAAAATATAGACGAATTGCAGCTTTTTGTAGTTCGATTTATAGGTAAAAATAAAAAGAGTTTTTTATAGAATAGAATTTTACAATCCGGAATATTAGGCACCCAAATCCCGGTATTCCCTACAAAACCGTACTTAACCTATGCCCAGGAAAAATACAAGGCGACTTCTGTATGCCGTGCTATTGGTGCTAACTTCCATTGCAGTTTCTTCGGCAGTTCTTAGAACCAACATCAAGGATGTTGTTGCCACCTTTGACCTGTTTGCCAGTGCTAAGGAATCATCTCCTGTAGCTAAAGTTGCTGAAAATACAAACCTGAATATTGCATCGGAAAGTGCGACCGCTTTTAACCCGATGTTTATGACCATTATTCAGGGAGCGGATGAGGAAGTAGGATGTAGTAATAATGGATTTACCGTTGCACGTTTTAATCTTTGTGGTGATTCTGATAACCGCACGATCACACTTTCCGGAGGACCCTATGGCTCGGTGCAATGGCAACTACTGGGCGGCTCCTGTACCCCGGATGTAAATGAAGACTGTCCCAATACTACCACTTCTTGTTACACTAACGTAGGTTCCGGCCAATCGTTCAATCTGGACGCCAGTACTATACCGGCAGGCTCCGGAGCGGAGTTTAGAGTGGTGGCAGACGGACAACAGTATTTCTTTAAGGTAAAGAAAAGTACTATCACACAAACGCATGTGAAGCGAGACTATATTTGTGGGGTAGATGGTAGAATCCAAATTACAAATCTTTCCAGTGCCTACGAGTTTAGTATTGATGATGGCACCGGTTTTGGTCCCTGGCAAGCTTCTCCCATTTTTGAAGGACTTCCTCCCGGCACGTATATCGTAAAAGCACGCTTGGAAAATACACCCAACACCTGCGAATATCCTTATGATCCTATTGTTATTGAGCAATTGGATATTAGTATTGGGGTCGAATTTGAAGATGCCTTTTGCTTTGGTGATACCGGTAGCATAGAAGTTACTGTAAACGATGTGCCTGGCCCGTATAGATATACCTTATTGGATGAATTGGGTATTCCTATTGAATTTACCACTTTTATCAGTGCTAATCCTTACACCTTTAATGCCGTAGGTTTTGGTACTTACAGCGTACAGGTGGAAACACAGCAATGTACAGGCGATATTGCCAATGGTATTCCTCCTCCAAGACAGAGCCTGGATAACAGCGGAAACCCTATCATTATTGGTGATGGAATTGACCCGCTTTCAGCTTCTACTGAGGTCAACGAGAGCTTGAGTACGGTACCCGCCTGTAACCCACCTGGTGGGGTCAATATTATTTTAAGGACCTTAGGGGGTACGCCACCCTATACATATACCGTGAATGGTTTGCCAGGGGGCACGTTCAGTCCACCACAAACATTACACAATGTAACTGCGGCAGGCACCTATAATTTCGTGATTACGGATTCAAGTGATCCTACGGGAGTCAACAGTTGTATTATTACGGCATCCGCCGATGTGGAAGAATTGACACCGCCTGATGTCACCGTAAGTGGGGTGGATGGTACATGTACTAATGGAGGGGCACGTTTAAATTTCACAGTTGTTGACGGCAAGGGGTACGATCTTAGTTTTAGGGCGACAGCAGCCGATGCTTGGAGTACAAGTCCTAGTATCTCCGTACCGGCAGGTACTTATGGCGCCAGTAATCCCTCTGGATCAATGCAAGTGCTTTACGAACAAGGTAGTTTCAGTTGTATTCTTGAATTGAATACTGATATAACAGTCACCGAAACGGGAGCCATTAATGGGGCCACTCCCATATTTGCCAACCGCTCGTGTAATGCTTCAGGCGGTGTAGACAATGGTTCCATTGAATTTCCCGGCACCTATTCAGGCGCTGGAGGCGGACCGTATCAATTCAGTATCAACGGCACGGATTTCTTACCGCAACAACTATTTACTAACCTGCCTGCAGGAACCTATACTCCAGCGGTACGGAATGCATCTGGCTGCCGACGTGACTTTTCAGCCATTGAAATTCTTGACGTCGACCCGCCTACCGATATTGTATTTACACAAAGCAATACGAACTGTGCATTGAACACCTCGGATGTACAATTGACGGAGACGGCAAACTTTGCTATTGATCACTATGAGATTATCAGTCCTGTTGGTGATGCGGTTGATAACGGTACCAATAATACATTTACAGGATTGACTAACAATATAAACTATGTTTTTAGGATTACAGATACCAATGGCTGTACCTATGAAGAGAGTTTTACGCCGGCCGTGATCAGTTCCATCCGGGCACGTGTAAAATCTGGTGGTGATTTGAGGGTTTGCAACGGGCAAAGTGATGGTTCGGGAACATTTATCATTGATGGTTTTGGATCCAATTACACCTATAATATTAATGGAGGGCCCGAAAGTCCTCCGCAAAACGATTTGGAAGTCGATATAGACACTCTTGGTGACGGTTCCTATACGATTACTGTAACTGATGTGGACACCGGTTGTACCGATACGGCTACGTTGACCGTTGTTGAAGCAGCATTGATTGATTTGTCAACAAGTGTGGTTACTCCAATGAGTTGCGCCAACAATAATGTTGGCAGGCTCCAGGTTAACGCCACAGGCGGATGGGGCAATTATGTGTACACACTCCAACCTCCCACAGGTTCACCCATAGGCCCTAAAACCGGTAGAAATTTTGGTGGTTTGACGCAGGCGGGTGATTATACCCTTACTGCCGAGGATGCTGAGGGTTGTACAGCAACGTTCATGTTTACATTAGAACCACTTAATGCCCCGGTTTTAGCCTATGATACTGCTTCATCGGATTTGTGTTACGTACCTGGAACAGGTGCAACTTTAGCGGTAACGGCCACATTGGGAGCTGGTTCTCCGGGTTTTCCGGCAACCCCATACAGGATAAATGGCGGAGCATGGCAGGCTAGTCCTTCCTTTTCAGGTCTCGCTCCCGGTAATCACACCATCGAAGTAAGGGATCAAAATGACTGTCGTGATACTATCACCCTTACGGTTAATCCACAACTCCGCGTTTCGGCATCCTTAAATACAGAAATCCCATGTGGTGGTAGCCCGGGTACCGTTGACGTTTCGGTTAGCGGTGGATACACTTCTGGGCCTGGGCCAAAACAATATGAGGTGAGCGCCGATGACGGTACCACTTTCAGCGCCCCCATACCTTTGACATCAAATAATTTTACCTACGATACCACTGTACCAGGCACCTATATTTTTAGAGTAACGGACAATGAGGGTTGTATTGCCGAATCCAGTCCGTTCATATTGGACCCGCCCTCGACCATCGCAGACCCGACCGTTCAAACTTTTCCACCCGTATGTGGAGAAACCAATAGTGGTCGAATTATCGTCACTCCAGATGCTTCAAGTGGAGTGGCACCATATGAAATCAGTTTTGACGGTGGCCCTTTTACCAGTCAAACGATTTATTCAGGATTGAACGAAGGGCAGACGTACATGGTTCAGATTCGTGATGCCAGAGGTTGTTTGAGTGGGATGGTCCCTGGACTAATACCAACTGCAGGTACGGCTCCCGATGCTACCGTGGTCGCAAATTTGGCTACTTGTACTTCAGGTGTAATTGAGGGAACGATTGACGTGACAGGCGTAGCGGGAGGAACTCCAGACTTTACGTATATTTTACAAGACCAGTTCGGAACCGAGATTTCCAGGATAGGCCCTACGGTAAGTACTACCGAGACATTTACAGGTTTGGCACCTGACACCTATAGAGTGATCACCTTAGATGCCAATGGCTGTAGTGATACTGATATTGTTACGGTTACCCAAACTACCCTGGATATTGTTCCCGACCCAGTGCCTGCACCAACATGTGCACCAGGTGGTTTTACCAACACAGTGGAGATTGTAGGAGGTGACGGATCTGCAGGTTTTGAGATTCGATTGGTGACCGATCCACCGAGTCCTTTCGTTCCGGTCAACCTCCCTCCCAGACGCCATACCTTCAGTGGGTTGCAATTTGGGGTTTCATACACGGTAGAAGTTCTTGACGTGGCTACGGGCTGTGTCTATGAGGAAACTATCGATCCGGTAGATGGTCCTTCACCTTTGGAAGTCACGGCAACGTCAACAGCCGGCTTTTGCGATGCTTCGCGAAATGGTCAGATAGAATATACCATAATAGGATTCAATGCTGGTGATATTTTAACCATTGAAATCTATAATGTTGATGATGGTACTTTGATGGATACTCAAACAGTTACCACTGTTTCCGCACCACCTTATGTCGATACTTTCGAAACACTTCCCGGTAATTATCAGGTCATCGTTACCAACCAAACCGATTCTTGTAACGATGGAGCTTTGATCACTATTGATCAGAACCTACCTTCAATTTTTGTCCTTGACGATGTTCCGGCAAACTGTAATGCAGATGGTCAATTTACCGTAACAGGTTTTGGTGGTGCAGGGGGACCTTATGAGTTCGCCTTAGGGCCAACAGGCTTTACTCCCGATTATGATGGTACGGCTACGCCATCCGATCCTAGTGACGATTTCAGTTCCAATACCACATTTGGCGGACCTGCCGGCAATTACGATATCTATGTGCGAGATGTTGCTGGATGTATTTCTTTTGATATAGCGACCATTATCCAGCAACAGGTACCGCCTGTTTTGAATACACCGATCGTGGTTAATCAATGTACTTTTGTACCGGGCAATGATTTTGAAATAACAGTAAGCACACCAAGCACTACGGATACCCCGAGATTTACATTGAACGGTGATACCCAGTTGGGCGTACTAAACGGTGCAGGCACACTTTATGAAGCCACCTTTATGGTAAGTACACCTGGGGACTACAATGTACTTATCGAAGATGCTGATGGCTGTTCAAGTACCGGTGTTGCCCAGGTATATGAATTTTTGTCCGCATCAGGGGATTTTTCAACCGTACCTTCTTGTAATAATGCCGATGGTGAAATCTCGATTACCACAAACGGGGGTAGCGGCGATTTCGATTTTGACCTTACCGGTAATGATTATCTGGGTAATCCAGTGACCATTTCTCAAACAAACAATGCCGTTTTCGCAAACATGGCACCAGGGACATATACAATCGTCGTAACTGACAATATTGTTTTTGATGGCTCGGTTTTTTGTAGTTTCCCTCTCAATGTTACTCTTGAAGAGGCCACTGTACCGGTTATTACCCCTATTACGGAGCAAGATATTACCTGTGCAGGCGATGGTGATGGAAGCATTGATGCCATTTTACAGTCGGGTACTGATGTTGATGGTCCTTTTGTCTATACCTTATACGAGTCGGGTACCAGTATAATAGTGCAACAGAACAATTCGGGGTCATTCACGGGTCTTGGACCTGGCACCTACGATGTGGAAGTCGTTTCTGCCCGAAATTGTACGGCAAGGCAGGATGGCATTAGTATTGACGAACCCGATCCATTTGGGATAACGGCCAGTGCTCCTGATTTTAGTTGTGAACCTGGAATTAATACATTCAGTTCAACTATTATTACCGTGGAGGTAGATCCGACCAGACCAGGAACTGCGATCGGAGGATATCAATACAGCATTACTGGTTTTGAAAATTATCAAACAGGAAGTCCGGGTATAACCTTTGAGATTATTGATAATGGACTACCTCAGGACATTACGGTTTATGCGATTGATGGCAATGGTTGTCAGACCACTTTTACCTTACCCACGATACACCCACCCACAGATGTGGTACCAACATTAAGCGTAGAGCATGTATTAGATTGTGCGGATCCTGAAACCGTACGTATTTCCGTAGCAGGCACTACTGATTTTACAGTAAACACCAATGCACCTGTTGCCGTTGCACCAGTTTCGAATGACCCAGGTGATACCTATGTGGATATAGATTTGCCTGTTGCTGGAGACTATCTTTTTGAAGTTGTTGACAATATAGGGGGATGTACCTATCCTCTACCAGCACATCACGTAGATGATCCTGAGATTCCAAATGTTGTAATTTCCGAAGCTACTCCGGTACGTTGCTCAGGGGAATCGAATGGTGCATTGTACATCGAAGTTACCAACTACTCAGGTCCGTATTCCTATGAGGTTTTTGAGGTAGATAGCGCCGGTATTGAAACTTCAACCGGTATTACGGGAAATCTTCATACAGACGATAATCCTGAAACCATTCCAGGTATATCAGGGGGTAGTTATCGGGTTAGGGTAACATCTACAGGAACACCATTTTGTTCAAACACCAGTAATCTAACAACGGTACGGGAACCTACACCCTTGGTAGCTGATGCTTCTCAAACCGGTGAGGTAGGATGCGCTGACACGGGTATCATTGAAGCGAGTTTGAGTGGGGGATGGGAAAACACCCCTGCAACACCTTATGAGTATCGCCTGTTATACGATGCTGATAACGATGGTTTGAGTTACGAAACGGAAAGCTATACCTGGAGCACCAATCCCCGTTTTGAAAACCTCCCAGGGGGTAATTATCGAGTAGAGTTTAGGGACTTTCAAGGATGTCCTACCTTTGTTGAACTCACTTTGGATCGCAGGGATCCTATTCAGGCTGGTATTCGTGAACCTCAGGGACTATTATGTCCCGGGGCTAATAATGCCGTCCTGGAGGCATTTGATCCAACTACGGGAGATATTTTCACAGCTACTCCAGGGGCAACAGGAGGGGTTCCGGGAGCAGGGTATATCTATCAATTGATTTACTATGCCGAGACGGATGCAAGTGCAGATCCCACTACCTTGACGGAGAGTTCACGAAGTGGTTTGCAGGATAATCCTACCTTTATCGGTGCTGGTGGTGTGGGGTATATTAGTCAAGGCTGGTATGCTATAGAAGTGACTTCAAGTTTCGGTTGTGTTGGGGTTACAGCACCTTATTTCGTGGACCCACCTCCGGCAGTGATTCCCAATTTAGTACAAGTACAGGCACCTGGTTGTGGTGATCTTGGTCGGATGCGTTTATCCGTTACGAATCCCGAGGCCGGCTTTGAATATGAGTTCCGACCGTTGGCGACTATACCCGAACACCCTGTAACCGGTCCGGTTTCAGATATCGATTTTACGCCTTTTGAAGATGAATTCGGTAATGCAGTTACATCTGTCATTTTAAATGGAGATGTTGGTTTCTATCAATTTGAGGTAAGAAAAATAACGGTATCCAATCAATGTAGTGCCGTCAACTCGAATGGTCTGACCCTCATTCCAGGCGCGCCTATACTGCTAAATGTAGATAAGATTGATGATGTTACATGTTCGGATGAACAAGATGGTCGAATAGAAGCGTCTTCTGTGGGTGGTGTAGGGTTCAATACATATACCCTGTATATCGGTGATCCGGTGGATGCCTTTAGCCCGTCACCTACCGCAACAGTGATAGCATCAAATGATTTTGGAACATTTGAAGAGCTCGAGCCTTCTACAGATTATTTCGTTGCGGTTACAAGTGGTCTCACCTGTCAGGATATTGTTCATGTTGACCCACTTACAATACCGGAACCTATTCTTTTTACTGCAAGCGCGACTCCTATTTCCTGTAGTGGTGAAGATGATGGCAGCATTACTATTGAGGTTACAAGCGGGGGCCAGGGATTGATCCAATTTGCCATAGGGCCAAATTTTAATGAATTCTTTAGCGATCCGGATAACCCCAGTACCTTCACCTTTGAAGATTTGGAAGGGGACGCTAACGGTCGCGCTTACACTATTTTGATCCAGGATTCCGAAGGATGTTCTGAAACTACTGAGGTTATGGTGTATGAGCCGGATCAACTGGAAATTACCGAGGTGTCCACCCCGGAGATCTGTCTTGGTTTTGCTGATGGAACTACGCAACTGACCATCACGGGAGGAACTCCTTTTACCGACGCCCAGGGAATGGAATACTACGAAGTAGCCGTAAATTCTTCTGACGATGCAGACTTTGCTCGAAATGATACGCTCTTCTTTGAGAACTTATTAGGTGGTGAAAGCTATGTGTACTTTGTACGCGATGCCAACGGTTGTGTTGCTAACATCGTAGTGCCTATTGGAATTGGTGTTGATATTGCTGCAGAACCTATAGTAGAATATGGTTGTGAAGGAATCTTCCCTTTTAACACCGTTCGTATTGAATCCCAAAACGGCACTTCCTTTTCGGATGTGTTGTTTGCCTTAGATGTCGATGACATCACTGTTGCAAACACTACACGCCAATGGGGCGATTTACCTGCCGGAGATCATATGGTATACTTATATCATGCTAACGGATGTACCACTTTTGTGGAGTTCACTATAGATCCTTATGATCCCTTGGTACTGGAAGCAACCAAGACGGGACCTAATGAACTTACTGCCATTGCCACCGGAGGTTTTGGGGATTATGAGTATTTCTTCAACGGTGAGTCCTTTGGCAGTAATAATGTGTTTACCATAAATATGGATGCCGACATCAACATTATGGTTAGGGACTCCGGAGGCTGTGTTGCCACTATTATCATGCCGTTTAATTTTGATGGAATGCCAGAGTTTCCGGACTTCTTTACGCCCAATGGGGATAATATGAATGACTTTTGGTATCCGGAGAATAGCGAATTCTTTCCAGATATCGAGGTTAAGATCTATGACCGCTATGGTCGGGTAGTAGCCATATTAGAGGAAGTAAAAGGGTGGGATGGTACATATGAAGGCCAACCATTACCTACCGGGGATTATTGGTACGTAGTAAATGCAAATGACCGCGAAAAACAACAGTTTGTAGGACATTTTACATTATATAGATAAGATATTCTTAAAAATGATTTGTGGTGCTGTTATAAATATTTTGCGAATTTGTAAGTTTCATCTTATTTTTTGTAAATTCAACACCATTCAAAAACGACCGATAGCATAAATATACATGGAAGAAACTCCCGAGTCTAAATCCTCCTCCTTTCTTTGTAATGACAATCAGGAATTAGATGCCGCCTCATTAATTCGTTTGAATCTCTATTTAAATACTACAGACAAAAACCTTAAACCCTATCATATTGACTACAACATCCTGTTGTTAAGTTATCAGATGTGGAAAGGGCAGGATTTGGAAGAATTTTGCGAGAAGCAGACGCTAAGTTATTTCCTTTTCAATCCTCAAAATGATTCTGCGGAAGCGCGCGAAGCGATGTATATGGATATCAGGGAGTTTTTAATTGGTAAATAATCCCATCCTCACTTCCATTTTATAATTCGAATTAATATGTATTTTTGCAATCCGAATTTCGGATTCGACCTTAGTATGTAAGGTGTGAAGTTTTTGAAATTTGGACATTGTTTATTGAAATTTAGAAGTGTTGAGGAAGAGAAGCCTACATGCCGGCTGGCCCGTTCGCTAAAAATGTCCGCCGGACATTTTCTTAACGCTCCGTCAGGGATGTGGCCCCTCGGCTACGCTCGGGATAGACTCCGTCTGGTACCCAGACTGCTAACCGCAGTAGACGGCTTTGAAATTTGGGCATTGTTTATTGAAATTATAAACTGTGAAAACTGTTTTTCGGGATGTGGCGCAGTCTGGTAGCGTACACGCATGGGGTGCGTGTGGTCGCTGGTTCGAATCCAGTCATCCCGACAAGCTAAAGCGAAAAAGCTCTCGTAGAAAGTGCACTTTCTTAAGAGAGCTTTTTGCATTTAGAATAAATTAAAGCATCGCTTTAATTTGCAACACCCCCCTTTCTCTGGATGTCCGTAGGAAATCCAGTCATCCCGACTTTTAACACTTTGTTAACAAATCAAACTCTGATAACTGTCTGATTATCAGAGTTTTTGATTTTGTATCTCTATAATAAATAGGTGATTTTGTATAAAAATGACTTTCAAGAGTTACCTATTCGGTTACCTGATTTTAGTTGCCTTCTTGAACCCCAGTGTTCATGAGTATTTCGAAATAAGGTTCGAATCCAGTAGCGATGACTAACAAAAATCTAAATTGACTAATAAGTCCCAAAAAAGGTTCTTTTTACGACACTACAAAAAAATTGCTGGCAACAATAATGATAAAATGACTGTAAGGGGTTATTTGGGAATATTTTATCGGACTCAAAATTGGTATCGTTTGTGACCAAAAAGGTAATTAGTATTTGCTAAATTCTTAAATGATGATTTTATCCAACTATTTTTTTCTTCTGAAAGATGCTTTTCTTCATAAAAATGCCCCTTTGGCTTTAGTATTTTGAGATTAACAATGGTATGTCCCCGCTTCTTACAATCATGGTTTTTTCTTTTTGGAATTGTACTTTTATTGACTTGACAATGGTGTCCTTTTCTAGTTTTAAGGAATATATTGGACAGTATCACTTAACTAATAATATTGACGATTTGATGGGACTTTTCACCAAAAAAGCTTCAAAATACTACCCTGACATCATAATTTTCCTTGTAATGATACCAATCATCAGTGGCATCAACTATTATCTAACATATTCAAAAATTAAACTCAACTGGTATTTGGTCTATAGATACACTATTGATACACTACAGGGTTACTTGGCCTGGTTAGCGGTCAGGGAATTAATCCTATTCTTGGATAAAAAGTTGCCCTATGAAGCAGGATTATTGAAAAGAATACTGATACAATGGGTGACCACAACCATGTTGGGGCTTTTTATAATAGCTGCCTCAACAGAAATATTAAGTATCATTTTTATTGGGAAATGGGCGCCAATTGATTTTTACACCACAGACATGGTCATCATCGGTATTTGGTTCTTTTTTATCAACGCCATCTATTTGGGCCTCTACTATTACAATACGTTAAAGCGAGCGGAGCTTAAAATTGCAGCTGAACCACAAATAAAATCGGATGGGTACAAGGTAAAGGAAGGAAAAAGGGAAATAATTATCGATTTTGAGGATTTGGCTGGTTTTTACGTTGATCTGGAATACTCCGTAGTGTTGGATAACAAGGGAAAGTCCTACTACACTTTGGAATCGTTGGACAACATAGGTAAGCTTATCCCAAAGGATACTTTTTTTAGGCTGAACCGAAAGTTTATCCTTAATCGATCGGCCATCGTAGGCTTTGAACGTATTGAAAATGGAAAACTATCCGTATTGACCAAAAAGGACAACATCTTTCCTTCTGAAATTACCGTTAGCCGAGATAAAGCACCTTTATTCAAGAAATGGTTCTGACCTGAAATTCTACGATTCAAGGAAGTAGACACTACGTTTCACGGTTTTACCCAACTAAAGTTCAGGGTGCTTTATTGATTCAATTTAAATTTGAGGTCATCATCATCAAAAATGAAACCTGCTCTACTGATATTAATGGCCCTTGGGCTGATCCCATTCCATGTAAGCGGACAGTCAAATAATGACAATTTTAGAAATTATCCCATTGTCATCACATTACAGTTCCATTCACTTTCCATGCCATTCAAAGACTTAAAATCCAATTTCTCAAACATAGGCATCGGTGTAGGTACCGAAGTGAGTCATAATGGTAAGCATAGTTGGGTGCAACAGTTCAACTTGATTTGGTTCAATAACGAAGGTACGGGAGACGGTATCTTTATTAATACCAAAACGATATGGAGGCCTACCCTGGTTCACGACCTATATTCCGGAGTGCAACTTGGAGTCGGCTATATGATGGCATTAAGACCCACAAAATCCTATCGACAAGAGAATGGGGAATGGGTTTCTGTCCGCAAAAAGGGCAAAGGCCTATTTGCTATCCCTGCAGGGATTTCGGTAGGGTATAACAAGTATTCCGAAAGCACCTATGTAGCTCCTTTTATAGGCTATCAAGTGACAATGCTCAAGAATTACAACAAGAGTATTCCTCTAATGCCACAATCCTTTTTACAAGTGGGCTCAAGAGTACATCTAGAGTATTAAAAACCAGAATCTTTGAAAAAGGCAAAACCGAAGACCGTATTGAGACCTTTTAAAACCGCATTGCTTTTAGTGGCCTTTTTAAACCTAGCTGTATTTAAAGTAAAAGCACAGGAAAGTTCTCTTGAAAAGGAATACAAAAGAATATCATTCGTGGTTGGGATGCCCTTTCACAACTTTGCAGTGCCTCTAAGGGATTTGGGTAGTAATTTTACGCATCCCGGACTATTCCTAGGCTCCGAGATTCCCTATAACAAGAAAGGAACATTGATTCAACAGGTAACCTTGGGGGGCTATTTAAACCGTGAAATCGGTAATGGCCTCTTTATAAATACCCAATTTGGTTATCGTCCCAAGGTATTCAATGACTTATACGGAGAGCTAAAAGTTGGCCTGGGCTACATCCGGGTCTTCCATCCAACTCAGGCCTATGAGTTCAATGATGGGCAATGGAACGAAACCAATGGAGGAAAGTCACAGCTTGGAATTCCACTTGATTTTGGGTTTGGGTACTCTTTTGAAACAAAATATGGCGAGCTGTCACCTCACATCACCTACCAAGTGACCCCGGCGCTATTCTATAATGACACCTTACCATTGAATATTTATACCAATATCATTGTTGGTTTAAGAATGAAACTTTTGGGTAAAAAATGAAAGCAAAGCACAAAAAATATGTAGCGAACATTATTGTTTCCTTGTTATTTCTGATGGGTTGTTCCACAATGGAAATGGATTTGCCCCATGAAAGTTGTACCGGTTCTGAAACCATAAACCCAAATCATCCTAAAGCCAATGCACTTCAAGTGAAACTTGACCAAATTGTTGAATTGGGTGTCCCAGGAATAGTGCTTGTATTAAAAGATCCTAATGGAATATGGGCATCGACGTCTGGTTTGTCAAAAATAGAAACCCAGATTCCTATGGAAACTTGTCACCTGCAGTTTGGACAAAGTGTGGCAAAGATGTATATGGCAACGGCCATCCTACTTCTATATCAGGAAGGTAGGATAGATTTGGACGAAAGAATTTCAGCATATTTACCACAGTCCACAATATCCAACATTGCCAATGCCGATCAGGCCACAGTTCGTATGCTATTGAACCATACCTCGGGAATTCCCGAATACAATGATAGACCGAATTATGTCACCTATCTTTTGCAGCATCCTTTGCACAAATTCGCCGTGGATGATTACTTAGATTATGTAAGGGGCGTTTCACCAAAATTTTCAGTTGGTGCAAAGCACAGCTATACAAACACCAATTATATCCTATTGGCACTGATTGCTGATGAGATAACCGGTAATCACAAACAGTTCATACGTGAGGAGATTCTGTCTCCACAGGGGTTAAACAATACGTATTATCACAATGACGGTTTTATGGAGCTTCCTGAGTTGGTCAACACCTATTGGGATAGGTACAGTAATGGGATTATTGAAAACTGCTCAGAAATGCACAGGACCAATGTGGGTTCCCTCATTGGTGATGATGGTATCATTGCCACTCCTATGGACTATATCACCTTCTTGGAAAGATTGCTTTCCAATCAGATTCTTTCTGAGACTACTATGGAGGAAATGCTGGATTTCGTACCCTCAGATGATGATTCCGAGGCTTATGGTCTTGGAATCCGCCAAGAGTTTTATAGAGGGCGTGAAGAATTAGGGCATACTGGGGGTGGTATCGGAGCTGGCTGTATCTTAGGATACTATCGAGAAAGTGATACTTATTACTTTATCGGAATCAATTTAGGCGTTTCCATTACGCCAAAAATTGCTGATCCTTTTGAAGAAATAGCGGAAGAAATCTATGATATTTTAATTGAGTAATTAGTGCCATCAGCATTTTTTGTATCGTTGGCTGAACAATCTGCTTGTTATTATTACCAGGTGATTTGGGCTAATAATGCGGCGTCCTTTAAAACGGCCGTTTTATAAGACTGTTTTTTTACTCAATGAACCAGTTTTCCTTGAGTCCCATTAGTGGTCTCTTTTAGTAGTTTCGTTAATTCACGTTTTATGGAACAAACGAGCATACTTGAAGAATTATTAACTTCGACCCATTTTTTGACATAGAATAAGTATTTTTTAGTGCTAACTGTAGACGGATTAAAGGTATTTTTTTGGAGGGTTACGTCGGGCAGGCCCGACCAACTTTTTTCTTAGAACAACCCCCGTTGACTACCCGAGCAGAGTGAGCGTGATCCAAACAAATAGTTTCCTTTCTTAAGGAAACCTTTCGCTTTAGATCCCTAAATCGTTACTTTTTTTTAGAAATCCCATAAATAGGACTGTTAAAATGAACAAAAATATAGTACATACATGAACTATTTAGTATATTTGATGTAAAATCTGATTTTAGAATTTTCCAACGCAATGAAAACAGTTATTATTAAAGGTATCTCAATTAGAGAAGTTAATTCACCTACACTGGGAATGCAAAGGGAATGATTTTGATTTTTTTGACTATATAGTTCATTAATGAACAAAAATGAAAACAAAAAGAAACTTAGATAGAAATAGTACGGTTACACGGAGGAACTTCTTTAAAATAGGGGCCATTGGGACCGCTTTGGGCATGGCAGGGGCATCGAGAGCGGCTGAAAATGCCCTAACCGATACTTTGGATAAGGCCACCGACGATGCCGTGTTGAAAGAGTTAGATGGAGACCCGTTCGATTTCAAGGAGGGTTATGAGTACAAACGATTCGACGAGATCAATACGTTCCAGTCCACCGGTCCTATGCGGAGGGATGAAAAAGTAATCCCAAAAATGATAAAGTTTATCTGGCCGGGTTTTGACAATGATCAGATAGGTTACCGTCAGGTAGACTGGGCACTTTCCAAAGCTGGCCAATCGCTTAAGTTCAAAATGAAATCATTGGGGGGCAAATGGGAACAAGAAAAGTTTGACTTTACCATTTTGGATATGAAACCCTCTGATATGGAGGATGATAGCAAGGAAAAACCGGACATCCTCAAGATATTAGAAGGGAACTACGTCTATCCGGAAAAAGCACCTTTTAAAACGAAACAGGAGGCAACGGATGCTATTAAACGGGCAGCGCGTTTGTACGGAGCGGATCTGGTCGGGATCACCAGACGGGACGAACGTTTTGACTATGAGGCTTTCTTTGACCCCAATAACGGAAGGAGGGATTGGAAGGATATTCCCTTTGAACCCAAAACGGTCATTGTCATGGCCTTTGAGATGGATTATGAGGCCATGACTGCCGCCCCGACCCATGTTGCCGACGGTGCGACGGGTGACGGGTATTCCCAAATGCACAAGACCTCTTATCAAATGATGGTCTTTTTAAAGTGTCTGGGCTATCAGGCCATTCCCTCCAATAATGATGTCGGGTTGAGCATTCCTTATGCCATTAAAGCGGGATTGGGCGAATTGGGAAGGCACGGATTGTTGATTACCTATCAATATGGTCCCCGGATACGGCTGGCAAAGGTTTACACCGAT
>JANQHL010000066.1 GCA_028277085.1 Flavobacteriaceae bacterium | reverse complement strand
CGTACAGACTTACCGCCATTGCCTCTAGGGTAAGCATAAAATCTGAACGCTCTAACACAGGAGGGTCATTTGTATACATGGGTTTTACATTACCGCGTGCAATACTGTGTACCACAACTTTGATTTTTCGCTTACCGAACTGCTCTTCGATTTCCGAGACGATCTCGTCCTGTTTTTCGGTATTAGTAGCATCTTTGTTGAATGCCAGTAAATTAGCTCCATTGTTGCGGATAGTAGTAAACGCGTCTTCAATTGCCGGTAATGCATTTCTTCTATCCCTATGCACCACGCAAAGATCGTAACCTTCAGCGGATAGTTTTTTCGCAGTTGCCAGTCCCAAACCACTACTTCCCCCCAAAATCAGGGCAATCTCTCTATTTTTGCGTGTAGCTACCATTCGATTAAAACCCTTTGCGCAGAAAATCCAGGCCCAAAACTCAGGATAAGCCCCTGCTCCCCATCTGAAATCTCTTTGTTTAGAAAGCGTTCCAAGACATACAATACCGTAACGCTGCTCATATTACCAAACTGCTTTAAAACCTGCCGGGTATCGTCTATAGTTTTACCCATTTCCCCAAACAACTCCTCCACGGTTTGTACAATTTTTTTCCCGCCCGGGTGAAAAATAAGGTGGTGTACTTTTTCCATTGCAGAGCCTAGCTGTTTAAGGAAGGGATAGGTCAATTTCGGGAAATGGCTGGCGATCATTTGGGGTACATCAGGATCCAGGATCATTTTAAGCCCCGTATTCGTCAAATCGAATCCCATAAGATGTGTAGCATCAAAAAAATGATACATCCCCTCTCCGAGGATCTTTGGCCCCTCATCGGCAGGGTTTGATGAGAGCAATACACAGGCTGCTCCGTCACCAAAGATGGCAGCACTTACCATATTGGCCATGGAATAATCATTTAACTGAAAAGTAGCCGTAGGACTTTCCACTGCAACCACCGCAGCCCGCTTTCCAGGGTTTGCCCTTAAAAAGTTAGCGGCATAGATCATTCCCGAGACTCCTGCAGCACAACCCATTTCCGTAACCGGAAGCCGCACAATATCTTGTCTTAACCGCAGGGAATTCACCAAATAGGCATCTAAGGAAGGAATCATTATTCCTGTACAACTTACAGTTATAATGTAATCCAGGCTATTGGGTTCCCATTGCTGTTCCGCTAAGGCCGACTTCAATGCTGTACAACCTAATTCCTTAACCCCTTCGACATAGATGTCGTTTTTTTGCTCAAAGGAGGTGGCGGTGAAAACGTCTTCAATAGACATAATCCCGAATCGTTTTTCCACCCCTGCTCCCTCAAAGATCTTAACCACTTTTCTACGATAGCGATCATCCTGATCCGATAGCCACATATTGATATACGGGATAATCTGCTCCGTTGTTCTGCTAAAAGGAGGTAGCGCTTTAGCCACGCCCACAATTTTTGCCTCTGTCATTATATCCAATTATCAACCAGGCTGAATGATCCATAAATATCGAAACGCGAGTTTCCATTGTATGCTATGCGAATACCCTATCATAGTTATTGCCCAACGCTCCAATTCATATTTGCGAAATCCCCTTCTTATCGAAACCAAACCGTCATTTTTGGCTACAGGAGAGTTCAAAAAGAAAAAGCTAAAGGCTTTGAACAGAAAGTGTGCTGTAGAACTGCGTTCCAGATCATTTATTACTACCCCTACCTTTGCCATTTCCGTAAATCGCTTTAAAAACCGGGGAATCTGCGTTTCTTCAAGATGATGAAGCATCAAAGTACAAATCAAAATATCACATTCCAGATCGGAAGCTGTGAGTACATCCAAGTTCCGATAGGTAATATTCGCAAAATTCTGGGATTCCTGCTCTGCGATGTCCAGGATGGTCGCGTTGATATCTACTCCAACAAAATCTATACGTATTCCTTCGGTTTTAAGTCCTTCTGCCAGGTGCCGAAGCATAAAACCATCCCCGCAACCCACATCTAAAATCGTATACGATTTTTTTGGATGGTTTTTGATGAGTTGCGCTACCGCTTTTTTCGTAACTGCCACACCGCCCAGCCACAGGTTGCATCGATTGATATCTAAGAGCGCTCCTCTCAGCTCCTTCCTGCCAAGATCAGGAGCATCCATTAGTTCTAATTCCCTACTTCGGATAGAAATATCCATTACACTAAGATAGGTTTTCCGTGGGTACGTTTAACTATGGTCTGTATGATTTTTTTGTGATTTGCCATAGTACTAAATACCCATTTTGTGATATTTGGATGCAGCAGGATTTCCTGTAACTGTCTGCCGTAGAACAAGCGGGTACTAAAGTGCTGTTTCCATTGACGCGTATAATCCCGTTCCATATCCAAGCGTTGGTAGGCTGATTCGGTGAGAAACCTGACTACGCAATCTGAAGCTAGCTTCCCTGCATGGATCGCCATAGCCATCCCGTTTCCGCACAAAGGGTGTATTAGACCCGCGGTGTCACCACTCATTAACACATGGTTTTCAACGGGTTTCTTTTGGGCAAAGGAAATCTGCGCGATACTCAACGGCTTTTTAAACCTGGGGACAGCCTGCTTCAAAAATTTCTTCAGGTTAGGATTCTGCCCAACGACCTGATCGTTAAAGGTGGCAATATTGCCATAGGATTTAAAACTTTTGTAATTGGCCAAATAGCAAAAATTAACAGCTCCTTCCTCTGTTTTGGATAACCCTCCATATCCCCCGGGAAAAGCGTGTAAGGCAACCTGATTATCAGGAAAATCCTCATAGTCATAATGACATTTTACGCCTAACCATGGTGATTTTTGCGCTATGAACGAGCGATTCATGCTTTTATCCAGGTTGCTGCGTTTTCCATAGGCACCGATAACTACTTTTGACCTATGCCGTCCTTTTGATGTGCGCAGCTCATAGTGCTCCTGTTGATACATAATCTCCAATACCGTTTCAAACCTGAAAACCACACCGGCAGCTTTTGCCAAATTAAACAACGCTTGATCCAGCGCAAAACGACTTATTCCAAATCCTCCTAGGGGAAGTTTGGTTTCCAAATGTCTTCCACTGATATCACTTACTACCAGGGTGTCGATTTCCTTTGGGGCCAGTTTACCGATATCCAGCCCTAAATGCTCCAGAAAAGGTCGGACCTCATTGGAGACATATTCTCCACACACTTTGTGGTTGGGGTAGCCATTTTTTTCGATCAGTAGTACCGGGATGCCGAACTTCGCCAAACAAAGCGCTGCAGTCAGGCCCGCTAATCCTCCCCCAACAATACACACATCCACCTTTTCCACCTACCGAAGATAGTAGTTTATACGCAAAAAAGCCCGGGAACAAATCCCCGGGCTTTTGAAACTTTAATAGCTTATGGAAACCGCAAACAGCCTATCCTTTTGTGTTGTCATAGGCTTCTTGCTTGAGATCATCGCTAGCGACAATAGCCAATTCTACGCGCCTGTTTTTAGCCTTTCCTTCGGAAGTCTCGTTGCTGGCACGTGGCTGTGTTTCACCATACCATTTTGTGGTAAATCGATTGGCGGAAATACCCTTGCTAATTAGATATTGCGTAACCGATTCCGCACGTTGTTGGGACAAATTCCAGTTGTATTCTTCCGAACCGGCACTATCTGTGTGCCCTTCAACTAAAATATTGGATTTTGGGTATTCATTAAAGATGCCTGCTAACTTATCAAGTGTGGCAGCTGAGGAACCTTTAACATCCGACTTGTTGGTGTCGAAAAAGACTCCTGCATCCTGAGTAAAGGTAACATTGATACCTTCTCCAACACGCTGCACTTCAGCACCCGGGATTTCCTCTTCAATACGCTCTGCCTGTCTATCCATCCTACTGCCAATATACCCCCCGGCAGCACCCCCTACAACTGCACCAATTATGGCACCAAGAGCGGTATTGCCTTTACCTACATTATTTCCAATCACCCCACCGATTACTGCACCTCCCGCCGCGCCAATAGCGCCACCTTTCTGAGCATTATTCGCATTTTTAACGGCATTACAACTTAGCAACAGGGATAACGCCATTACAATAGAAACTGTCTTTTTTAGTGTTTTCATTATCTTTTATTTTCTTGAAAATTCATAAACCAGGGTTACCACTTCACCATCTACATTGGCGTTAGAACGCAGCACCATATTTTGCTCGGTGAGGCTGGAAATGTTTAAACGATATCCCTTACCTCCGGAAATGTCTTTGTACTTCTCATCAATAAACTTAAACTGGAGCTGGCTACTGTAATTCTGTTGAGGCTCTACCACCGACCATCGAAAACGTCGGTCCCCGCCTTGACACAGGGTGCTGGAAGCTATAGTGTATCTTCCCGTGCTATTGTTATCCCGGAAGAACCATTCACTCCCTTCAAAACAAATGTCACGAGCATCATCAAAAAGTACAGCTTGAAAGCTTCCCGGGTTGTTTTCATACGAAATATTGTCTAAGGTCCATGTGCCGCTGAATATATTTCGCTGTGTTCGCGCCGACTTACTGACGGTGCAGGACCAAAGCAGGCAAAGCATTGCCAGCATAAGAATATTGGATCTTGTTTTCATAAAATTCAGATTAGTTTTTTCAATATACGTAGCAAACGCTTTTTTTGACGTCGTGAAATATCTTTTTAATAGTAAAATTCTCCAAATCACTGCAATTAATTTCCCTTGGGTCATAAAACGTCAGACTTAGTATGCCAGAAGGTCGAGAAGCTCCTTCTCGAACCGTGCTTTGGGCAAAAAGTGCTTTTCCAGGCTTTTAGCAAAGGGCACGGGAGTCTCCAGGCTTCCTACCCGCCTTACCGGAGCGTCCAGATATTCAAAACAATGCTCCATTACCAGGGCGGATATATCACTCGCCACACCTCCAAAAAGGGTGTCTTCCTGCAGCACCAGTAACTTCCCTGTTTTTTGTACGGATTGGTATACTTGTTCAATATCCAAAGGCATTAAGGTTCTCAGATCAATTAGGTCTGCCGCAATAGTTCCATGCTTGTCCAATATTTCCATAGCCCAATGTACTCCGGCACCATAGGTCACTATAGAAATATCCGCTCCTTCCCTGATCAGATTGGCTTTACCCAAAGGTATGGTATAGTAATCCGTTGGAACTTCACCATAGACACTGCGATACAGGCCTTTATGCTCAAAAAACATCACCGGGTTAGGATCGTTAATACTAGCCGCCAAAAGCCCTTTAGCATCCGCCGGGAATGCGGGGTATACCACTTTAAGGCCCGGGGTCTTTGTAAACCAGGCTTCATTAGTTTGAGAGTGGAACGGACCAGCCCCTACCCCCGCCCCACAGGGCATTCGAATCACAACATCTGCATTTTGACCCCATCGGTAGTGTACTTTGGCCAGATAGTTTACGACAGGATTAAAGCCACTACTGACAAAATCAGCAAACTGCATTTCAACAACCGACTTCCTCCCTTTTATAGCGAGCCCCATGGCCATAGAGACAATTATAGACTCACAAATCGGAGTATTCCGCACCCGACTTCGACCAAATTCCTTTACAAATCCTTCGGTAATCTTGAATACTCCGCCATATTCTGCGATGTCCTGGCCCATCAGCACCAAGTCATTATGTTGCTGCATGGATTGCCGCAAACCTTCTGAGACAGCATCAACAAATCGAATTTTCTTTACTTTTTCTGTAGTATTAAAATTCTCTATTTCAACAGATTGATACACATTACCTAACTCCACACTTTTGTCAAAAACAGGGTCAGGAGCACCAAAGGCAATTTCCAGATTATCATTGATTTCTTCAGCAATTTCCTGTCGAGCGGCCTCGATTTGTTTTTCTGTAAGTACTCCTTTTTTCAGCAAAAAGGCTTCATAGTTGGCTATGGGATCCTTTGCAGCCCACCTTTTCATCAATTTGTCCGGGACGTATTTTGTCCCGCTGGCTTCCTCATGGCCGCGCATTCGGAATGTTTTAAACTCCAAAAGTATAGGACGTGGGCGCTTACGTAGCGCCTGGCATAGCTCATGAATCTTCGTGTATACCTCCAGAATATTGTTGCCATCAATAACGCGCCCTTCCATACCATACCCCTTGGCACGGTCGGCTAAATGCTCGCAGTTATATTGTTCGTTTATGGGTGTGGAAAGTCCGTAGCCATTGTTTTCAACACAGAACAGTACCGGGAGGTTCCATACCGAAGCTACGTTAAGGGCTTCGTGAAAGTCTCCCTCACTGGTTGCCCCTTCTCCTGTGAAAACTGCAGTAACCCTGCGCTTCCTCCCTAAAACATCGGCCAGTGCTATTCCGTTAGCTACCCCCAATTGGGGTCCTAAGTGGGAGATCATACCCACAATTCGATGTTCCTTACTACCAAAGTGAAAACTTCTATCCCGACCGCTGGTAAAACCGTTCACTTTTCCCTGCCATTGCGCAAAAAGACGATCCAGGGGGATATTTCGGGTAGTAAAAACACCTAAATTTCGGTGCATTGGCAATATATATTCTGAATTTTTCAGCGCTGTAGTCACACCCACGGCAATTGCTTCCTGGCCTATACCACTAAACCACTTGGAAATTCTTCCCTGCCGCAATAAGATCAGCATCTTTTCTTCGATCATCCGGGGTTTTAGCATTCCGGTATATAAGGCTGTCAAGGTAGTATGATCCAGGCTCCCAATATGGTAACGCATTGCTATAGCTTTCAAGAGGGGGTAAAAGTAGTAAAAAGGTAAAGATTCCTTACTTTTGAGCGTATTTAAATACGTGACAACATGAGTGCAATTCCCAGTGTAGATCTGAGTGATTTTCTCTCCGATGATCCCTCCCAAAAAGAAAAATTTGTACGAGAGATTGGGGCAGCGTTCGAGGATATCGGATTTGTTGCCTTGAGGGGCCATTTCCTTTCGGACGATTTGGTCACAAATTTGTACCAGGAAGTGAAGCAGTTTTTTGCGTTACCCGATGCTGTTAAAGCACATTATGAGATAAAAGGAATTGGCGGACAGCGAGGGTACACTTCGTTTGGGAAAGAGCACGCAAAGGGAAGAACCGAGGGCGATTTAAAGGAATTCTGGCATTTTGGGCAATACGTGGAAAATGACCCTGAATTAGCCCAAGAGTACCCCGATAATGTCACAGTAAAAGAGCTACCGGAGTTTAACCCTGTGGGCGAAGAGACCTACAAAATGTTGGAGAAGACCGCCAAATACGTGTTGCGGGCCCTGGCACTTCATCTGGACCTTGAAGAAACCTATTTTGATCACTACATCAAAAACGGCAACTCTATCTTACGGCCTATTCATTATCCTCCTATCGTTGAAGAACCCAAGGCTGCTGTTCGCGCTGCTGCTCACGGGGATATTAACCTCATCACACTGTTGATGGGTGCGCATGGTAAAGGCCTCCAGGTACAGAATCACAAAGGAGAATGGGTGGATGCTATTGCTCAACCCGATGAATTAATGATCAATGTAGGCGATATGTTGTCGCGGTTAACCAATAATAAACTAAAGTCTACTATCCATCAAGTGGTCAACCCGCCAAGAGAGCTATGGGGAACCTCCCGATATTCCATTCCGTTCTTTATGCATCCCATTAGTAATATGCCCTTAAACTGTTTAGCGAACTGCATAGATGAAGAACACCCTAAGCAGTTTGAAGACATAACTGCGGGAGAATACCTCAATGAACGACTGGTGGAATTAGGACTGATCAAGAAATAGTCGATGGATTTACACGACCAGTTAAAGAACTTATTTCCGGACCACGAGCCAACCGAACCGGAAAAAGACCCTTTTGAAGCACCGGAATTTTGGCTACAGGACGCCCCCATCCTTTGCAAGTATGAAAAAAGAAAGGGAAAACCGGTTACGCTGTTAGAAGGCTACAATGGAGCTCCAAAAGATTTTAAGAAACTTACCCAGGCGCTTCAGTCTTTACTCAATGTTGGAGGCAGTTACAAAAACGAGATTATCATAATTCAAGGAGACTATCGCGAAAGAATTATGGATTTCCTGAAAAGTAAGGGTTTTGCGGTAAAACGAGTTGGAGGTTGATTCTTAATGATTTACAGTAATTCAACTTTATTTGTTCAACTGTTAAATTTATCGATGACACCCCTAGCTTTTATATAAAATATTTTTGTTTTTTTGCTTTTACTCTTACTTTTAGCTATTCTAACCAACGAAATACACACTCAGTAATGAAATCACTGTTGCACATCACCAATGGGGACAGTTTCACAGAGCGGCTGAAAACGCTTCCCTTGAAAGGAGATATTATCACATGGCGGGAAATGCTGTGTGAAGGAAAAACCTTGAGCAATGTAGGAAGTGAATCCTTTTGGAAGACCCGTTTCGAGTTTCTAAATAAGAACTATAAAATTAGTAAGTCGTGGTTTGTAGAAAAGACGCTAAAGGAATATCGCTCCCTCTGCAACCACAAACAGCAAGATAGGATCGTTTTGTGGTTTGAATACGATCTGTTTTGTCAGATCAATATGCTTGCGGTAATAAGTTGGCTAAAAACGCACAGAAGACATGCAGAGATCGCTCTTATCTGTAGCGGCGATGAAGACGACTCTGACAAAATGTATGGGTTAAATGAGCTTTCCGATGAACAACTCCTGAAGCTCTATGAAAACAAAGCAGTACTTACCCAGGACGATATTGAATACGCAGATTATGTTTGGCAATTGTATTGTAGTGACAACCCCATTCGGCTTGAAAATCTTAAAGATTTTGACAATTACCAATTTGATTACCTCTCCGGAGCCATTAAAGCACATCTACAACGCTTCCCTTCCATTAAAAATGGGCTAAACACTATCGAGAACAAAATACTTCAGGTTGCAGCTGCGGAAAGGCCAAAAACCAAAAAGGAGTTAACCGGAAAGGTCCTTATCAACCAAGGGCTGTATGGTTTTGGAGACTCCCAGTATGATAGAATAATTACCAGCCTCAAACCGTTGTTCACCTCTTTTAACCCGGTACGACTCAGCGCTAAGGGCAAAGAAGCCCTACAGAGTAAAACTAATTTTTATTCTCAACTACGTGATAGTGAGTATTATTTAGGAGGTGCCTTAAAGTACAACTTCCTGTACAATACGGAAACGGATCGCATTCTGAAACTTTAGAAAGACAAGATGTCCATTGGCAAATCCGAATTAATCTTAAATGCGGATGGCAGTGTGTATCACCTTAACCTTCTTCCTAAGGATATTGCGCCCGTCATTATTGTTGTTGGCGATCCTGATAGGGTTGAAAAGATTTCACGATACTTCGACCACATTGATACCAGGAAGCAGAAGCGGGAATTTTTGACCCATACAGGGAGCTATAAGGATACGCGATTATCTGTCATTTCTACCGGAATTGGCACGGATAATATTGATATTGTATTGAACGAGTTAGATGCCCTGGTCAATATCGATCTCACTACCCGAACGGAAAAGCCTAAAAAAACTGTTTTGGACATTGTCCGAATTGGTACTTCCGGGGCAATACAACCCGATATTCCCATCGACTCCTTTGTAGCATCGGAATTTGGGGTAGGACTTGATGGATTGTTGCATTTTTATGAGCACGAAAACCAGGATGTTGCAGCATTAACGGATAACCTCAAAAAACATTTAGGTTGGGATCAAAATAGTATACAACCCTATGCCTTTGCAGGCGATAACACCCTGCTGAAAAAGATGATTTCAGATCGTATACGATTTGGAATCACCCTCACGAATGCTGGGTTTTATGGGCCACAGGGCCGAAAACTTCGTCTTCCTCACAAATTGCCAGAAATCCATACCAGCATGACCAGTTTTGCTTTTAACGGGTCAAAAATTACCAATTTGGAGATGGAAACTGCGGCGATTTATGGATTAGCAAAACTACTGGGACACCGTGCGATGTCTATGAACGTCATCCTGGCGAACCGTTCTAAGGGAATCTTTTCACAAGACCCCGGTAAAGCAGTGGATGCCCTTATACGCTATTGCCTGGAACGACTCTCTTAACGTTGACTTTAACTCGGTTCTAAGCCTTATCCCTATTTTTGGCACTACTATGGATCAACCTACAAAGAACAGGGATGTTAATTGGTTATATTTTAATGAAAGGGTGTTGTTGGAGGCCAGTAACACGGCTACTCCTTTGTTGGAGCGCTTAAAATTCTTAGCCATATTTTCCTCCAACCTAGACGAATACTTCAAAGTTCGTATTTCACAACTCCGGCAGTTAAAGTCCGTGGACAAAGCGCTTCGAAAAAAGCTGATTCTGAAACCGAACAAGAAGCTGAAATTCATATTAAAAACGGTCAATAAACAGCAAACGCACTTCGGAAGAATTATCGCCCAAACGCTGGAGGAATTACGATCACATCACATCTACATAAGAGGAGTTTCAGAGCTAACGGAGGAACAACACCGCGCTGTAGTCGATTTTTTTAATAAAGAGGTCCGACACTACACAGAAACCATTGAGAAGATCCATCCTGCAGCTTTAAAAGATGGGCGGCTATATCTCGTAGTACATTTTGGAGAGGCACACTTTTCGATGATCACCATTCCTACCGAACAATGTGCCAGGTTCTTAGAAATTCCCGGGGAAGGCCACAATTATATCTACCTGGACGACCTGATAAAGGTAAATGTTAGGGCGTTGTTCCCAGACCGGGAAATTGACGGCACCTATGCCATAAAACTTTCTCGAGACGCAGAATTATATCTTGAAGATGACTATGAAAACCTGGAATTGGTAGAAAAGATCTACCAGTCTCTTGGCAAAAGAAAATCCGGACAACCAACACGCTTACTGTATGATAACAAAATGCCGGATACTTTGCTATTGGCTTTGAAAGAACAACTGGATTTGGGTGATGTAGATATGATTCCAGGGGGCGAATACCACAACCTTTCCGATTTCTTTGGGTTTCCTATCCCGCCTGGACTTACGCATTTGCAATATCCTCCAAAACCTCCTTTGCCCCACCCTACACTATCTCATACTACTGATATTTTTCAAAGTATCCTCGAAAAAGACCAATTGGTTCATTTTCCTTTTCAGGAGTTCGATACGGTAGAGCAGTTTATTCATTCCGCTGCGGTTGACCCTGATGTCTACAGTATACGAATGTCTTTGTATCGCATTGCAAAAACATCAGCACTAACCGATTCCATCCTAAAAGCACTTGAAAACAAGAAAGAAGTTGTCCTATTCGTTGAAGCCCAGGCCCGGTTCGATGAAGCGAACAATATCAAATGGGGCAGGGTTTTTGAGGATAAGGGCGCCAGGGTACTCTATAGCATTCCAAACATCAAGGTGCATTCAAAAATAGCCTTAGTAGAACGTACCGTGAAAAACGAGTTACAACGCTTTGCATATATTGGGACGGGAAATTTCAATGCCAAGACTGCCAAACTGTATTGCGATCATGGACTGTTCACCGCTCATCGGCAAATCACGAATGATCTATTCCAGGTTTTTGAGGTACTGGAGCGCAAATTGATACTTCCGAAAACCAAGCAATTACTGGTTTCACCCTTTACAACCAGAACCACTTTTCTGGATCTAATTCAACAAGAGATAGACTTTTCCAGAGCCGGAAAAGCAGCAAAAATTACCTTAAAAATGAACTCCCTGGAAGACCCTCGCATGATCCGCGCACTTTACCGCGCCAGCGAGGCAGGGGTGGCAATACGCCTAGTTGTAAGGGGGTTTTGCTGTTTGGTACCCAAAAAGGAAGATGAGCTTCTGGAAAACGAAAAGCCCATAGTGATTACAAGCATTGTTGACCGGTATTTGGAACACGGACGAATCTATTTGTTTGAAAATGGTGGCCAGGAGATCATGTATATGGGATCTGCAGATTGGATGACCCGAAATCTGGACCGGCGTATTGAGGTTTTAGTTCCTATTCTGGACAAAACAGTGTTTACGGAGCTAAAGGATATTCTAGAGATTCAGTTAAATGACAATGTGAAAGCAAGGGTAATAGACACGGACGATACCAATCAACTGGTAGCAACAACAAAGGGAAAACCAAAAATTCGTTCGCAATACGCGATTTACGATTATCTTCGGAAAAAACTGACATGAAGACCGTTAGGATCTGCGGCGTTCCGGAACATTTTAATATGCCCTGGCACCTGGCTATAGAGGAAGGAGCCTTTGCTGATAAGGGTATAGCCCTGGACTGGACTGATGTGCCAGAGGGTACAGGAAGGATGTCCGAGATGCTCGCTAAAAACGAAGTGGATCTTGCTATTATTCTTACGGAGGGAATTGTAAAGAGTATTTCAGATGGGAATCCCTCCAAAATTGTTCAAACCTACGTCACTTCCCCATTATTATGGGGCATCCACGTTAGTGCAGATAGTTCCATTTCTACAATCGAAGAGTTGGAAGGAAAAAAAGCGGCTATTAGCAGGTTTGGAAGCGGGAGTCACCTCATGGCGGTGGTACATGCACAACAGCGGGGATGGGATACCCAGAAATTATTGTTTGAAGTAGTACATCATTTAGAAGGAGCTGTTGAAGGCTTACAACACGGTCTTGCCGATTATTTTATGTGGGAACACTTTACAACAAAGCCTTTAGTGGATAACGGTACTTTTCGATGGTTAGCAGACTGCCCCACCCCCTGGCCTTGTTTCGTAATCGCTGCCTCAGAACAATTCCTTCAGCAAGACGGGGGCATGGTATCACATATTTTAGATACGACAAATCGGTATACCCAGGAATTTAAGTGGATTCCCAGTATTGATAGATCATTGGCGAATCGCTATGGACAGCAACTCGAGGATATTCAGCATTGGTTATCAAAAACGCGGTGGGGGCAACATCAGTTGAACTTGCAAACCCTTGAGGAGCTCCTTACTACGCTTAAGGGTCTTCACCTCTTAGGGAAAATGCAACATCCTGAACGTTTTATATGGCCTTAGCTAAAATGCTTTCTAATCAATATTTTGAACTTAACATCGGAAAGCGGCTTTTGAGCGGTATCTGAAACGTTGGGATCGGCCATTGCTTGTTGTATGGCATTATCAGTATCCATTGCCGTAAGCATAACCACAGTGATTTTCTTTCGGAACTCGGGATCGAATTTTTTCCCAAACGCTTTTAAAAACCCCCAACCATCCATTACCGGCATATTAGTGTCCAATACTAACAAACAGGGGATGATATCTTCCCTCCGGTGTACTTCCAAAAACTCAATGGCCTCTTTGCCGTTGGAAACCACATTAACTTCCAGAGAAGCATCCAATTGCTTGACAAAGAATTTATTCAAAAAATTAGTGGTATCGTCGTCATCTACCAGTAATACAGATTTCAGTTTTCCCACGGAAATAAGAAATTTCTTTAGAAATAGTAAGTAACAAACGTAATATTTTTCTTAATGTTTTACGAGATTATCTGTGAGAGTAATTCACCATGTTATTAACGGCTTCCCTATTTGGTTTAGCAAATCGTTGGTTTTACTGAAATGGTTATTACCAAACCATAGTCCACGGTTAGCACTTAAAGGCGAAGGGTGTCCGGAGGTAAGGATATGGTGTTTGGCCCTGTTGACCAACCCCGCTTTTCTTTTGGCATAGCCTCCCCACAGCAAGAAAACTATGCCTTCCAGGTGCGTAGAGATCGCAGTAATTACCGCATCTGTAAATAGCTCCCACCCTTTGTTTTGGTGGCTCCCGGCAGTATTTGCCCGGACAGTTAAGGTAGCATTGAGCAGCAATACCCCTTGCGCTGCCCACCGTTCCAGATTACCACTTTTTGGATATGGGGCGCCGACATCTACCTTGATCTCCTTAAAAATATTCACTAAAGACGGAGGATGTGGAATACCATTCTTAACGGAGAAACACAGGCCATTTGCCTGGTTAGGGCCGTGATATGGGTCCTGTCCAATAATGACCACTTTGGTTTGGTAAAAGGGACAATGATCAAAAGCCGCGAAAATATCTTTCCCTCTGGGATAGCAAGTGTACTTCTTGTACTCCATCTTAACAAAATTGGCCAATTGGGCAAAATACGGCTGTTTAAACTCGGTGCTGAGTTTCTGTTTCCACGAGGGTTCTAAGGCAACGTCCATGGGTAATTGTGTTATTATTCCAGAATGCAAGTGCATTGCATATTATTCGACTCCAAATCAGTATATTTTTAGCAGTAGACCTCTGCGATAAAAGAATCCTGATAGAAGTCGTTCAAATTTAGCAATAGAACATATATTTACAAGGAACAGGTAAGTGATAAGACATGAAGGTATCCTTTGAGATTCGGTATCTAAAAAAACGCTTTCCCCTGCGGATAAGCCGTGGGGTAAGGGATGGGCAATCCAATCTATTCGTTTCCGTAACAGATGGAACCCATACAGGATGGGGCGAAACATCTCCCGGGGAAACTGAAGGTGCTTCAACCGCCGAAGCCGCCCAACAGCAATTGGAGGAGTTTTTGAAGCACTATCCAAACTTGGATTCCCCCTTTCGTATGCATGATGCCGCTTTGGAGGCCGGGGTTGGG
>JANQHL010000032.1 GCA_028277085.1 Flavobacteriaceae bacterium | reverse complement strand
GGAGCTCCAAAAAGAGATCCAGATAATTCCGTTGTATGGAGTATTCCGCTACCTGGGGATTCATCCGTTGCATTTTCGCCAATTCTTTTTCAAAATGCTCCTTTATCTTTTTTCCCCATTTCTTTTTCTTCGCCTTCTCCTGCATCTCATCAACTTCTTCCTCATAGGAAATGCCTCCTAACTCTTCCTGGATGGTCTTCATCTGTTGGTGCAAGAAATACTCCCGTTGCTGCTGGTCCATATCATGCCGCACCTTAGATTGGATATCCTTTTTCAATTCCAGCTTTTGCAGCTCCAGATTCATATACTTAAGCGTGGCCAATGCACGTTCCTGAAGACTATTGATTTCCAGAAGCTTTTGTTTTTCTGCAACATCAAGATTCAAATTGGAAGACACAAAATTGATAAGGAAAGAGTTACTCTGAATATTCCGAATGGCAAAAGTAGCCTCACTGGGAATATTAGGGTTGTCCTTAATTATTTTGTACGCCAGTTCCTTGATGGAATCAATGATCGCTAAAAACTCTTTATCATCTTGCTCAGGACGTATTTCATTCGTTTCCTGAATAGTAGCCGTCATGTAAGGATCTTCCGTGATAATCTCAGCAATCTCAAAACGTTTTTTCCCCTGAATGATCACTGTAGTGTTACCATCAGGCATTTGCAGTACTCTCAGTATCCTTGCAACGGTTCCTAACGTATTGATATCCTTAACACCGGGATTTTCTACGGCTTCATCTTTTTGCGAAACTACCCCAATGACTTTAGATCCATTATTAGCGTCTTTGATAAGATTAATGGATTTATCCCTTCCTGCTGTTATTGGGATTACTACCCCTGGAAACAATACCGTATTCCGCAGGGGAAGTATTGGCAAGGTTTCCGGAAGATTTTCCCTATTCATTTCTTCCTCATCCTCAGGGGTTAACAAAGGAATCAACTCGGCATCTTCATCTAATCCCTGGAACGACATATTGTCAATATTTTCGAATTTAACTCTGCTCATATGTGATATTCGGTCATTCTGTCATTAGAACCATTGTTAAACTGAATACCCCTCAGGATAACCCGGCCCAAACCACTTGATTTACAGTTATTTGATTTTTTCAAGTTTCCCAAAACCTTAACGTAAGAACAATTCTCATGCCATGCCCTTCAAAAAAGTAAATCAAAAGTGTAACAATTGTTAAATTTCATTATCTATACAACAAACCATTCACCTTTTGAGCCACGAGAATGAAAATACTGAAGCGCTATTGCAGCTGTGCTTAACAGGAAAGCAAAGTGCACAGTTAGAAATTTATAATCGCTATTACAAGGCCATGTACAATACTGCATTACGAATAGTAAAACATACCGCCGAAGCAGAAGATGTTATGCAGGAATCGTTTTTGAGCGCGTTCACTAAACTGCATACGTTTAAGGGGGATGTTACTTTCGGGGCCTGGTTAAAGCGAATTGTCATCAACAACAGTATTTATCATTACCGCAAACAACAGAAAAACAATGCTGTTGATCTGGATGAGGTACTATACAAGGTCGAAGATAATGATGGCGTTGCTTCAGACCCCTATGGTTATACAGAACTAAAGGCTCAAAAAGTGATGGAAACCATGAAAAGTTTGAAAGACAATTACAGAGTTTCTTTGACCTTACACCTTGTAGAAGGATACGACTATGAGGAGATCAGTGAAATAATGAACATTAGCTATGCCAATTGCAGAACTACTATTTCCCGAGCCAAGGAAAGTTTGCGAAAGAAATTAGCAGTAACAATTTAAGCTATGAAAAAGGACGGATTAGAAGAATTATTTAGAAAACTAGAAAATGACTTCGATTTTGAGGAGCCCAGAGCTGGTCATCAGGAGCGTTTTCTCGATAAATTGAACCAAAGCAAAGGGGTAGTTACCTTATCACACAAACGAAGCTGGTGGAAACCGCTGTCCATAGCGGCTTCCATTGCACTGGTGTGTGTTTTAGGATGGCAATTAGTTGACCCTAACCCCACTATAAAAGAACAGGTGGTGAAGATAGCTCCAGAGGTGTCAGAAACTGAATTTTATTTTGCCAGTCTAATAGAGGAACAAGTGCAACTCCTTAAAAAGGAGGATGCCCCGGAAACGGCCAAACTAGTCGCCGATACCTTGGCACAACTTGAAAAATTAGAAGGCGATTACAGGGCTTTAGAACAAGAGCTGGTCAACGGTGGAAACAGCAAATTGCTGTTAAATGCTATGATTACCAATTTTCAAACCAGAATTGATTTGCTACAGGAAGTGCTGGATAACATTGAAACTATTAAAAATTTAAAACAACCGGATGATGCGAACTTTACTATTTAGATACCTATGTTTAACCCTTTTGATGTTGCCATTTTATGGAGTTGCGGAAAGCGACGGCGGTGGAATGAAGGGCAAGTATACCAAGGAAAAAACCATAAAAAAGGAATTTACTGTAAATGCCGACGCCTTGTTAAAAGTGAAGAATAGCTACGGCAACCTTAACATCACCTCCTGGAATCAAAATACCGTGATGATAGAGGTCAAGATCAAAACCAACGGAAACAATGAGGAACGTGTTCAGGACCGTTTAGAAGAAATTGATGTGGATTTTGATAACAGTCCAAGCATGGTATCTGCAATTACCCGATTTGGAGATCGCAGTAGCAACTGGGGATGGAAATGGGGTAAACGTAAAAATGTAAGCGTCCAGGTAAATTATACCATTAAACTACCTGTAAAAAATAGTGTTAACCTTTCCAATGATTATGGTAACATTTATTTGGATCGCGTAGACGGACATGCAAAGATCAGTTGCGATTATGGGAAAATGGAAATCGGTGAGCTACGGGGCAGAAATAACGAATTGCGTTTCGATTATACTTCGCGTTCCACCTTTGGATATGTTAACAGTGCACAAATTATTGCCGATTATTCCGGATTTACCACCGAAAAAGCGGGGGATCTAAATGTAAAAGCGGATTATACCAACGCTTCCATAGAGGAAATGGAAAATTTGGAGTACGCCTCAGATTATGGTTCCATGGAAGTAGGCAAGGTGAAAAATGTTGAAGGCGTTGGAGATTACATTGGTATTAAACTTGGAGACGTACATGGCAATGTGAATGTAACTTCAGATTATGGTTCACTTAAAATTGCCAAAATGGCGCCAGACGCCGGTGATGTCAATATCCAGTCGGATTATACCGGAATAAAAATAGGGTATCACCCGGAATATTATTTTGATTTTGATATTTCTACGGAGTATGCAGGTGTCAATGGGATAGATGATTTCGAAATCCAGGTAAGGAAGGAGAAATCTGGCGAAAAATATTACAATGGCTATTACGGAGATGATAACTCAGGGAACGTAATTCAGATAAGAAGTGATTACGGCGGAGTATCGTTCTACAAGAATTAATAATCAAAAAACCAAAAACAATCATGAGAAACGTATGTATTATTGCCCTGCTATCACTTTCAGTTACCGTAAGTGCCCAATGGGGTAAGAAGGTCCGAGGAAATGGTAATGTGGTGACCATTGAACGTTCGGTGGGGGAATATGATCAAATTGCCTCAGCAGGATGGTTTGATGTAGTACTCGTTGATGGAAAAGAGGGTACGATTACCTTAAAAGGTGAAGAAAACCTTTTGGAGTATATTAAAACCGAAGTGAAAGACGGAAAGTTGGTCATTAAAAAGGAAAAAGGGGTGAATCTGCAATCTTCAGGATGGAAAAACGGAATAGAAATTACAATTCCGGTAGAAGAGATCAATGCTGTAAAGCTTTCCGGTTCCGGAGATGTCGTCTCCAAAACAACACTAAAAGCCGATACCTTTAAAGCTTCATTGGCTGGTTCAGGCGATGTAGATCTTAAAGTGGCAGCCGAGGAATTCAAAGCTTCCCTATCCGGTTCCGGGGATATGGTATTGTCTGGTTCTGCACGCTATTTCAGCGTTTCAGTAGCTGGTTCCGGAGATATCAAGGCCTTTGACCTGGAAGCAGATGTTGTTGAAGCCAACGTTTCTGGTAGCGCGGATCTTAAGGTAACTGCCAACCAGGAAATTAAAGCTAGAATTGCCGGTTCTGGGGATATTACATACAAAGGAAATCCTGGTAAAATAGATACCAAAGCCTCCGGTTCCGGGGATATTTCCAGTTACTAAAACGAAAACATTAACCGCAAAAAGTATATCATGAAAAAAGGACTCACTTTTATTATTGCCATAGCAATGGTGACGTTGTCCCACGCCCAGTGGAAAAGGGTTAAAGGAAACGGAAAAATAGTAACCCAGGAACGCTCTGTTGGGGAATACGGCTATGTTGCTTTAGCCGGATGGTTTGATTTGGAACTGGTAGACGGGGAAGAAGGAGCGCTTACGCTAAAAGGAGAAGAGAACTTATTAGAGTATATTAAAACCGAAGTGAAGGATGGTAAGCTTACCATTAAGCAAAAGAAGGGGGTTAACCTTAGGCCTTCCAGCTGGAATGAAGGCATTACCATAACGGTACCGGTGGAAAGTGTAGATGGGGTATCCTTATCCGGATCGGGCGACATTGTAGGCAAAACAGTGCTGAAGTCTGATAACTTCAAGACTTCCATTTCAGGGTCTGGAGACATTACCCTAGAGGTTGAGGCCAAAAGCGTTGATGCTTCTATGTCAGGTTCTGGAGATATGAATCTTTCTGGAAAGGCAACTGATTTTGAGGTTTCTGTTTCCGGCTCCGGGGATATCAGAGCCTACGACCTATCAGCCGAATTTGTAGATGCCCAGGTTTCCGGCTCCGCAGATATCAAAGTTACTGCCAATCAAATGCTTAAAGCACGTGTTTCCGGAAGTGGAGATATCACTTATAAAGGAAATCCAAAAAAGATCGATACCAAAAGTTCAGGCTCGGGAGATATTGAAAGCTACTAGGACTCCCGTAGGGTAACGTACAATTACAATCAACTCATCAATCAAAAACAACGCCCTGGCATTTGTCAGGGCTTATTCTTTACCCGTAAAAGAAGAAAAGCACCCATTAAAAAGAAAACACCCAAAAAAATAGCGGCATTACGCATGCTGCCCGTTACCTGGGCGACAAAACCATACAGAAAGGTTCCGATGATAATTCCAATTTTCTCAGCAACATCATAAAAACTAAAGAAAGAGGCAGTATCCGTGGTTTCCGGCAGAAACTTGGAATAGGTTGAACGGGATAGTGCCTGGATCCCTCCCATTACTATCCCTACAAGACCGGCGGCAATAAAAAAGTCGATCGGCGTTTCTAAAAAGTAGGCGTAGATACACAATAACAGCCAGAATAGATTCACCCAGATCAGGGTAGGGATATTCCCTATTTTCTTGGATAAGAATGCGGTTAAATAGGCCCCACCAATAGCAATCAACTGAATAATGAGTATACTGGCAATGAGTCCGGTTTGTCTGAAATCATCCGACCCCCAGTCAATCTCTTCTTCGCCAAAATAGGTGGCGATTAGCATAATGGTTTGCACCGCCATACTATAGGTAAAAAAAGCACCTAAATAACGTTTTAACCTGGTTTCCTTTTCTAGTTGTTTCCACACACTTTTCAACTCTCTAAAACCATTTAGGACAACATTTTTTCGTTCCCCCTCCCTTTTGTAGCCTTTTGGAAGATGCTTGAAGGTATATTGGCTGAAAAGGGCCCACCATATACCCACCGTAACGAAAGAATACTTCATGGCTTTCACCGCAGCTGGTTCTGCCGGAGTATCTTCTATGCTAAAAACTTCCGGATACATCACCATCCCCAGATTGACTATCAAAAGAATTACACTCCCAATATATCCCAAAGCAAATCCCTTGGCGCTAATCCCGTCCTGTTGTTCAGGAAATGCAATATCAGGCAAATATGAATTGTTGATGGCAAAGCTGACCCAAAAACCCACTAACCCAAAAAAGTAACAGGCAAGTCCCAGATAAATATGCTCAAGAGAAAACCAAAACAATCCTATACAGGAAGCCGCCCCCAAATAACAAAAGAATTTCAGAAAGATCTTTTTGTTCCCCAAATAGTCGGCAATACCGGAAACCAGGGGGGTAACAAGAGCTATGAATATGAAGGCCGCGGAGGTTACATAACTGATCAAGGGAGCCCTGGCAATCTCCCCGCCAAAAACGGTCACTTTTTCAATACCTGCAGTCCGGAACAATGCACCGTAAAAAATTGGGAAAATTGCCGAAGAGATGACCAAACTGTATACCGAATTAGCCCAATCATAAAAGGCCCATGCATTGAGTAATCTTTTGTTACCCTTTAAAGCAAATACTTTTGTCATCGTCTAAAAATAAAAAAAGCTGCTCGACATAAGAACAGCTTTTTAGTAATTTAATTTTTGCTTACTGAAAAGAAGTAATCCCAAATTTTGCAGCTTCCTGCTTAGCCAGTGGCGCCCATTGGGTCAGATTACTGATACGCGTTTCATTAGAGGGATGTGTACTTAAGAATTCAGGCGGAGCTTCCCCTCCTTTCGCTTTCATTCTTTTCCATAATTCTGCTGCCTCATCCGGATTATACCCTGCTATCGCCATAATTTGTAGACCAATGCGATCTGCTTCGGTTTCATGACTTCTGCTAAAAGGTAGCATTCCTCCTACCTGCGAACCGATGCCATACGCCTGCATAAAAGCATTCTGTGTTTCTGCGGACTTACCACTTGTGGCCACTGCCACTCCAACAGCTCCGATTTGCTGTAAAGTGCCGGCACTCATTCGTTGTGCCCCATGGTCTGCCAAAGCATGTGCTACTTCGTGCCCCATGACTACTGCTACTCCGGTTTCCCCCTGGCAGATCGGTAAAATACCGGTGTAGAAAACGATCTTTCCTCCTGGCATACACCAGGCATTTACGGTCTCATCATTGACCAGATTGTATTCCCACTGGTAATCCTTTAAATACCCCGGATAGCCGTTGGCATTCAGCCACCGTTCTGCAGCTGTAGCAATGCGCTGTCCCACAGATTTTATCATTTCAGCATCTTTGGTTCCGGTAACCACTTTATTTTCAGACAAAAACTGATCGTATTGTGCAAAAGCCATAGGGAAGATCTGATTATTGCCATAGAAATTAAGGGTAGATTTTCCAGTAAAAGGATTGGTTTTGCACCCTGTTATCATAAATAAGATGAGGGAACCTAATAAAATCTTCTTCATAATGGTGTGTTATAGTGTTTACTCCTCTTAAATTACAAAAAATTACGCTCCAAAGACGTGAAGTTCCGTCATATCCTTGTTTACCTCAATACTTGCATTTCCATCGTATTTCAGCGTTTTCAGATCCACTTCCTCATTATCCACTTCTATTTTGCCAATCTTAAACGGAAGGCCGTGAAACTGTATTTTAAAAGTATCGTAGGTAGTGGTAAAGCTGCCATCTTTGAACTGTTGGATGATTAATTCATTGTCCTTGCCTCTTAACCTGAAATTCCGAAGGCTATATCTCCCTTTTTTATGATCAAATCCTTCCAATTGATCTTCATAAATAGTGGATTTTTCAGTCCCTGATTTGTAGTACACATCAATTTTTAATTCCGTAATCTCCTTTTCCCCTACATACTGTTGAACGGGGTACTTAGGAATCATGGCCCCCTCTTTTATGAATAATGGAATCTTCTCCAAAGGAGCAGAAACCCATTTTTCTACTTTCCCATCTATCTTTTCTTCGGTCCAATAGTTGTACCATTTCCCTTTTGGGATATACATTCTTCTCCCTTGAGCATTGGGTTCCTGAACAGGACAAACCAAAATGTGCTCCCCAAATAAAAATTCATCGGTTCTAAAATGGGTCTGTGGATCCTCCTGATCGTAATACACCAAAGATTGCAACATGGGTATCCCGTTGGTCACGTATTTATAGAATGTGGTATACAAATAAGGAAGTAACTGATACCGCAATTCGATATAATTCCTAACGATATCGGTAATTTCGTCTCCAAAAGACCAGGGTTCCTGATCGCCATGATCCCCGCTGGAATGTACCCGGCAGAATGGATGAAAGACCCCTAGTTGTATCCATCGCGCAAATAATTCTCCATTGGGTTGCTCTGCAAATCCACCGATATCCGAACCAACAAAGGAATAGCCACTCATGCACATCCGTTGCATTTGTACATTGGCTATCCAAAGATGCTCCCAGGTGGCAACGTTGTCTCCGGTCCAGGTGGCACAATACCGTTGTGTTCCCGCATAAGCCGCTCGTGTTAAAACAAAAGGTCTTTTGGGAAAAGTATATTTTTTCAATCCGCTGTATGTAGCCCGGACCATTTGCATACCATATACGTTGTGCGCTTTTCTGTGGCTACAGGGATGCCCGTCGTAATTGTGTCTGACATCCAGGTTAGCTGTTTTGGTGGGGACCTCCATCACTGCCGGCTCATTCATATCATTCCAAACTCCATGTACTCCTACCTCGGCAATCATTTCTTTGTATAACCCTGCCCACCATTCCCGAACTTCGGGGTCAGTGAAATCCGGAAATTTACAGTCCCCGGGCCAAACCTTGCCTTTGAAGTGAGGACCATCCGCTCTTTTACAGAAATAATCCTTGTCCATCGCCTGCTGGTACACCCAATAATCCCGATCTATCTTAAGTCCCGGATCGATCATGGTCACTGTTTTAAAGCCATCAGCTTCCAGTTCAGCGATCATCTTCTTCGGATTTGGAAATCTCCTGTGGTTCCAGGTAAAACAGCGAAAACCTTCCATATAATCGATATCCAGGTAAATCGCATCACAGGGAATTTGGAGTTTTCGAAAGTTCGCCGCCAGTTGCTTCACCCTTTTTTCCGGAAAGTAGCTCCACTTGGACTGATGAAAACCAAAAGCCCACATTGGAGGCAATTCGGGAACGCCAGTCAAATCAGTATAGGCTTCAACCACTTGCGAAATTTTAGGGCCGTAGAAGAAATAATAATTCATTTCCCCTCCGTCTGCCCAAAAACTGGTTAGATTTCTACGTTCATGTGCAAAATCAAAATAGGAACCGAAAGAGTTATCAAAGAAAATGCCATAGGCAATATCGTTGTGCAACCCCACATAGAACGGAATTGCCTTATATAGCGGTTCCTGATCCTTGCCATAGGCATAAGAATCAGTGACCCAATTTGATACGCGTTTCCCTTTTAAGTTAGTATGGGAAGCCTTGTCCCCCATTCCGTAAAAACTCTCCCCGGACTGGGTAACTTTGGTCATTTTTACGATGTTCCCTCCGTAATCATAGTTTTCTTCCCAATGAAAACCCGCATCATCTTCACTAATCATGTTATCCTCCAAATCCATTATCTGGATCTTGAGATCACTTTTGTTGATATATATCTTGATTTTTGAGGTTTCAATGACGTATTCGGGTACATCTTCTCTTACCTCAAGCTTGTTATATCCGGTAATAACTTCTTTGCTAATGGCATACGAAAAATCGGGTTCAAAAACATATTCCGTGGCATATCGAAAACGCACCATGCTATCCCGCATTACCGTCAGCTCCAGAATTACCCCATTTTGCGTGGTAAAATAAAATTTGTCATTGTCCTGCTTAAAATCAACAACACGGTTCGGAAAAAGATTCCCCCGTCGATCCAGTTCAGTATTGGTAATCATATGATCGAACTATTTAGTATCCGCAAAAAAAGCATTTTCACAGGAAATAAGGAAAACTTCTTGTTAACAAGTACTTTACTATAACGTTGTAGTCAATTTTTTGCTATTTGTAGATCAGAATACTAAGGGGCGGCAGTGGGATTTCAATGGAATACTCACGACCATTCCACGCCTTCTTCGATGGTTTGACGGTTTTCTTGCCGTTTCCGGATCCACCATACTGCTCATCATCGCTATTAAACAAGAGTTTTAACTGTTTTGTGCCCGGTACTCCAATTCGATATTTTTCACGCGTTACCGGGGTAAAGTTCCCTACAACAACAAGATCGTTCGCAGGATCGTGTCCTTTGCGGATGTAGGTAAGTACGGAATTTTCAGCATCGTTCCATTCTATCCATTCAAAGCCTTCCGGACTGAACTGCTTTTCAAAAAGCGCCGGCTCCTTTTTGTAAATAGCATTTAAATCCTGAACAAGTTTTTGAATCCCCTGATGCAAATCGTAGGTGAGCAGATGCCAATCTAAACTATGTAAAAAATTCCACTCTGAGGTCTGCCCGAATTCTCCCCCCATAAACAGCAGTTTTGCTCCGGGATGAGTATACATATACCCATACAATAACCTAAGATTCGCAAACCGCTGCCATTCATCACCAGGCATACGGTAGATAAGCGAGTTTTTTCCATATACCACCTCATCATGTGAAAACGGAAGCATAAAATTCTCAGTGAACGCATAGGTCATACTAAAGGTAATATCGCCTTGATGGTGTTTACGATGTATAGGTTCTTTTTTGAAGTACTCCAGGGTATCATGCATCCATCCCATCATCCATTTCATTCCAAAACCCAACCCTCCATAGTGTACGGGCTTTGTTACCCCGGAAAAAGCTGTGGATTCTTCAGCTATGGTCTGTATCCCTTTAAAACTGGCATATACCTCCTGGTTCATTTCCCGAATAAAGGACATGGCTTCCAAGTTCTCGTTGTTGCCATACATATTGGGCTCCCACTCCCCATCTTCGCGGGAGTAATCCAGGTATAGCATAGAGGCAACGGCATCTACCCGTAATCCGTCGACATGATACTGATCCAACCAAAACACCGCATTACTGATCAAAAAAGCCCGGACCTCATTTCTTCCATAATTGAAGATCAGACTTTTCCAATCCGGGTGGTATCCTTTTCTTCTGTCGGGATGCTCATAGAGATGGGATCCGTCAAAAAAACCAAGACCGTGCGCATCCTCTGGGAAATGGGAAGGCACCCAGTCAAGGATCACGCCTATTCCTGCTTGATGGAATTTATCCACCAACAGCTTAAAATCCTCTGGTTTTCCAAAACGTGAGGTTGGGGCAAAATAGCCGGTTAATTGATAGCCCCACGAAGGATCAAATGGATATTCCATAATAGGCATAAACTCCACATGTGTAAAACCCATCTTTTTGATATAGTCCACAAATTCTACGGAAGCATCGACATAGGAAAGGGACTCCCAGCCGTTCTTTTTCTTCCAGGAGCCTAAATGCACTTCATAAACGGCATAGGGTTTATCCAGGCTGTTATATCCTTCCCGAGTATCCATCCACTTTTTGTCATTCCATTTGTATTGGGCATCCCAAACAACGGAAGCTGTCTTTGGTGGTTGTTCACAATAACGAGCAAAGGGATCTGCCTTCTCTGTTTTTATATCATTGTTATGGGAATGTATTTTGTACTTGTATTTAGCACCCTGCTCAACGCCTGGTATAAACCCTTCCCAAATTCCGCTGGCGTCCCATCTTACCAATAGCTTGTGATCACCTTCGACCCAGTAATTAAAATCCCCAACCACAGAGACAGCTTTGGCAGAAGGTGCCCAAACCGCAAAATATGTGCCTTTTACGCCATCGACTTCCGTTAAATGCGACCCTAATTTCTCATAGAGCCGGTAATGTTTACCTGCTTTGAACAGATTGATATCAAATTCAGTAAAAAAACTATGTGGTATTACGTTTGCCATTTTTGCTTTTTGTTTCGTTAGTTCATTATGCTCATGATACCTCTTAATGGTATAACAGCCCAGAGCGGTCTGGAGTTCATCTCATACCCCAGTTCATATACCGCTTTTTCTAACATACAGTATTTCAATAAAAAGGTACGTTCTTTTACATAACCAATATTGATGTTATTGTCTTGGATCAGGGTTACGTATTCTTCGTAAAACACCCCGATAAAATAATGGTAAAGCAGTTCTCCAGCAAAGAACAATTCTTCCTGGGAGTAGGGGTATTTTTCTCCATGGTTAAAAATTACGGCATATACCGCATAATGGAAAGAACGGAATATGCCCGCAACATCTTTAAGGGGTGGCTGTTTTACTTTTCTATCCCTGATGGTGCTTTCCGGTTCTCCTTCAAAATCCAAGATGTAAAAATCATCATCCTTTACCAGAACCTGACCAAGATGATAATCACCATGTAAACGAATACGTTCTCCTTTTAGCTTGGTCCAATCAAAATTTACAAAGCGCTTTCGTACTTCATTCTTGCGTTCCAGGAATTCTTTCGCAAGTTCCAGAGACATATCCTTCAAACGATGCAAATTGTTTTCAACGGTGTTAAGTCTATTCTGGAACTGGTACAACAACCTATTTTTTAGCCAAACCTCATAATCTCCATTAAAATGTTCCGGAGTAAAAGCGGTATCCTCAAATTCCGAACCTAAAGCGATATGCATTTCGGCCGTTCTTGTCGCTAGTTTTTGAAGTTTTAAAAAAACATTTAAACCTGCCCAATCAATTATTTCGGGGGGAACATCCCTTATCTTCAGGCGTTGAAATAAATCGACTTTGGGTAATTTATAGATATCGATTCGTTTTTGTTCCAGATTGGAAAAGATCCCCCTGACCTCATTTAACATATAATCCCATGCATCTCCTTGATTGGGAACCATTTCCTGCATTAGGGCTATGGTAACGTTAACATTGTCCGTGTCCATTATGCTTAAATTTCCCATATAGGCGGGGGTATTTTTATAGCCCTTTCGTTCCGAAAGAAAACGACTCATCTCGTAATCCGGATTCTTGTCCGCATATATGCGTCGGAAAAACTTGATGACCAAACGATCGTTAAGGATGACAGACGTATTGCTCTGCTCCAAACCCATAAATCGTGATGATTGGTATTCCGTCTCCCGAAAATCCACACTTTTATGGTACCTCACACGGGTAGTGTCGTTAGGTTCAGCGGTCAATATACGTTCAAACACCAGTTTTCTAAAGGCTTCAAGATTAAGGGCATCGATAATAAATCCGTCCTGACCGTTTAGTTTTAAGGGAAGAATACGATCCTTCTCTGCAAATTTTTCATCAGAAACAAATGCAATAGGGAGAAAATAATGTTGGTAAAACGCCTCGGTGAAATTTATTTCCAGCAAAAGCCCATAGTAGACCTCTCCTCGTTGCTGAATTCTAAAATATTCCTGAAGTTCAATATATTTTAATTTGCTTGATTTACCGCCGTACCAACGTTGATTAATAATGTAATCCTCTAAAACATCGGACAAAAAAACCTGCAAAAACGCTTTGTCATCCAGCAGGGATTCCCAGGGAACGTTAAACTCGTAGGGAGGTACATGAAAAGTTTCTTTCTTAACTTTCGCCATTAACTACCGCTTTATGTGAAAAATATGAAAGGGTAAGGAGGGCGTAAGTTCCACAAAATTCCACTCATCATACCAATCGTACTCATTTTCCGTAATGACATCCTTCAAGTGTAACGGCTGCTTATGGGAAAACCCAAGGTCCTGCAAAGGCAATTGTACGGTGCCTTGCTGCATATGATGGCTGTCCAGACTTATCACCACCAATACTTCGTTGGTTTTATCATCGCTCCATTTGTAGAATGCCATTAAATTGTCATTCTCAATATGGCAAAACTTAAGATTGTTGGTTTGTTGAAGGGCAGGGTGATTTTTTCTTGCTGCATTAATTTTTGAGATCAAATGGGTGATCTTATTTTCAATTGACCAATCCCAATACCGAATTTCGTATTTCTCACAATCCAGATATTCTTCTTTGTTTGGATAAGGTTCGGTTACCATATATTCAAATACAGGTCCATAGATGCCCAAATTACCACTCAAAGTAGCAGCAAGAGCATACCGAATAAGGTGCATAGCCTCGTTGGCCCCCTGTAAGTGGTAAGGATTAATGTCTGGGGTATTTGGCCAAAAATTAGGGCGATAATACTCCTTCATATCCGTTTGGGTCAGTTCTGTTAAGTATTCCGTAAGTTCCCATTTACTAACCCGCCATGTGAAATAGGTGTAGGACTGTGAAAACCCTTGCTTAGCCAATTGTTGCATTACTTTGGGTCTGGAAAAAGCTTCCGCCAAAAAGAGGGTGTCGGGATGTTTCTTTTTTACCTTGCCAATAAGCCAATTCCAAAAATAATACGGCTTGGTATGTGGATTATCTACCCGGAACATTTTTATTCCCAAATCGGCCCAATGCATTACCACACTTAATAATTCCTCCCATAGGGCCTTGAATTCCGTATTCTCAAAATAGAAATTCACAATGTCCTGATATTTTTTAGGGGGATTTTCTGCATATTGTATGGTTCCATCCGGACGTTTTCTAAACCATTCAGGATTTGTGGTTAGGTAAGGATGATCGGGAGCTGCCTGATAGGCAATATCCATAGCCACTTCTATTCCCAAATCCATCGCCTTTCCGATAAGCTGCTTAAAGTCTTCCTCCGTTCCTAATTCCGGGTGGATGGATTTATGTCCCCCGTGCTTGGAACCAATAGCCCAGGGAACCCCCGAGTCTCCTTCTTTGGCATCAACCGTGTTGTTTTTCCCTTTTCTGTTTTTTTCTCCTTTCGGGTGAATCGGTGGAAAATAGAGGGTGTCAAATCCCATTTTAGCAATTTTGGGAAGTAACCGCTCACAATCTTTAAAAGTTCCATGCTTGCCCGGTTCTTCAGCCGCTGATCTTGGAAAAAACTCATACCAGGTACTAAAATTGGCCTTTTTACGGTCTACATATACCTTAAACTTCTTGGAACTGTTCGCCAAAATCCGCTCAGGATATTTTAAGAACAGGTCATGCAGTGCTGTTGAAGCGGCAGCCGCTATAGCCTTATCATAATAGGCTTCATCCTCAAAATAGCCTATCAGTTCCTTTGCGTACGCTTTTTCATTGGCGTTCCCCTTTTTTTTAATGTACTTCAGATATTGAATGCCATCCAGTAATTCGCTTTCTACGTGCTGTCCATCCTTAATTTTGACCTCGATCCCGTGTTGCCAATTCAATGCATAATCTACCCACCCTTGTACCTGATAGGTATAAAGTCCTTGTTGGGTAACTTTAAAGGTCTCGTAGTACACATCATTTCCCTGATGTTGCATTCTGATGGCTTGCGGCTTTTTTTCGGTTTCATGCTGGAATAAAATTTCCGCCTGGATCACGTCATGTCCATCCGGTAAAATATCAGCGTAGACCGTTATGGATTCATCCTGTACTCTCTTAATAAAAAAATCACCCCCGTTGAGTTGTGGGTATACATTCTCAACGATCACACGCTCTTGACGCAGCATAGACGAATTGGTTATTTGGTTTTTACCTGATCTCGCAAATTTCTAAAGTTAACAAATCGGAATGGTGAAATACAAATTGTTTTTCCATTAAGTTTTTGATGTAGTATTTGTTAAAAAATTATACTACTAGTTAATGTCAACATTTTTTTGGAACGCTTTTTGATTTTATTGAAATTGTTAAAACTTTTACGGTAAAGATCAAATCGAAAAAATCAATTATCATGAAAAAAATCAAACTACTATTAGGAATATTGGCTGTTGTGTTTTTAGGCGCCTGTGAAGGCCCTGAAGGAATTCCAGGTCCTCCCGGGAGGGATGGACGCGATGGGCAAGATGGTATAAATATCACGGGACAGGTTATTGAAATTGAGGGCACCTTTGCCCCGGAAAATGATTACTCCATTTTCTTTGAGTTTCCACAGAATGTAGAAGTTCTTGAATCTGACGTAGTCCTGGTGTATTTGTTATTTGAGCAAGTAGATGACCCAAATGGCGGGGCACCTATTGACGTATGGCGTCTGCTTCCCCAAACCCGGATTATAGAGCAAGGCCTGCTGCAATATAATTATGATCATACGTTTTTAAATGTAGCCATTTTCCTGGAGTCGGATTTTGATTTAGGTTTATTGCTTCCCGGTGATACTGACGATCAGGTATTTCGAATTGCTGTTGTTCCGGCAGAATTCAGTACCGATTCCAGCATAGACACCTCCAATTTGGATGAAGTTATGAACGCTATGGAGTTTGATCCTCAAAATATTAATAAGATTTTAGTGGATTAACAGCATTGCAAATCAAAGGCCTGCTCACTACGCGCGGCGGCCTTTTGTAATAAAACATTTGGAGTACATTTGAAAGGAATTGCCTGGTATCCCGTCCAAAACGATAAAGAAAACTGTGGGAAAAAGTATTGTGTTGTTGGTTTTAGTATTCCTCAGTGCCTGTAGCGGTATTTCCAAGAGAGACACCGCGGCACTGGCAACAACAAATGGAAAAGAAACTCCCTATCCGATAACCAAAACAGATGCCGAGTGGCGGGCAGAGTTAACGGATATAGAATATTATGTTTTGCGAAAGGCGGCTACAGAAAACCCCTTTACCAGTGATCTTTTGGAGAATACGAAAAAAGGGACGTATGCATGTGCTGGATGCGGGACAGCCCTGTTTAAAAGCGAACACAAGTACAACTCGGGAACCGGGTGGCCCAGTTTTTTTCAGGAGATAGCGGGAAATGTAGCATATGACGTAGATTACAAAATTGGCTATCCTCGCACGGAAGAACATTGCGCCAATTGCGGAGGTCATTTGGGGCATGTTTTTAACGATGGCCCGAGTCCTACCGGGAAGCGGCACTGCATCAACGGAGTAGCTTTGGATTTTGTTCCGGAAAAATAATTAAAGTTTTTATGAAAAAATACGGGGTTGAAAAGACCGAATCAGAGTGGAAAGAACAGCTTTCTCCTGAAGAATACTATGTTTTACGCCAACAGGGAACAGAGCGCCCCTTTACCGGGACGTATAACCTTCATTTCGAAAATGGAGATTATCATTGCAAAGCCTGTAACGCGAAGCTTTTTGAAAGTGGTCATAAATTCGAAAGCGGCTGTGGCTGGCCATCCTTTGACCAGGCAGTTCCAGGGGCAATTGAATACATACGAGATACTTCTCATGGTATGATCAGAACGGAAACCCGTTGTGCTAACTGCGGAAGTCATTTAGGACATGTGTTTGACGATGGCCCCAAAGAAACCACCGGGCAACGGTATTGTATTAATTCCGTAAGTATTGGTTTTGAGCCCAAAGACAAGTAGTGGATTTCGCCAAAAACTATCTTGAGAGTACAATCCTGGAGTTTGGCCGTTATAAGCGCTACGGGGATAACACTTTTGTGCAATTATCCGAGGAGGAATTGTATTGGCGTCCTTCCGAGGAAGACAATAACATCGCTATCATTGTGAACCACCTTGCTGGAAATATGATAAGCCGTTGGACTAATTTTCTTACTGAGGATGGAGAGAAAACATCTCGGCAGCGAGACAGGGAGTTTGACACCCCACCCAAACAAAGGAAAGATTTGCTTTCCCTATGGGAACAAGGTTGGAGGACCCTGTTCGACGCACTCAGAGCAGTTGATGCTTCAAACATCAATAACCAAATAAGAATACGGGGAGAAGCGCACACCATTCCTCAGGCAATCAATCGGCAATTAGCCCATTATTCTTATCATGTGGGGCAAATTGTATACCTTGGAAAAACGATAAAAGGGGCGCACTGGAAAAGCCTTTCCATCCCAAAAGGGCAATCGGAAACCTTCAACAAAAAAATGTTTGGGAAAAACTCCTGACTCTTCACTAAATTTGCACTCCGTTTAATTAAAACACAAAAGCATGAGCAAGTATGATGTCATTGTTTTGGGCAGTGGTCCTGGAGGTTACGTTACTGCGATAAGAGCTTCACAGTTAGGTCTTAAGACCGCAATTGTTGAAAAAGAAAGTTTGGGAGGAGTATGCTTGAACTGGGGGTGCATCCCAACAAAGGCCCTACTTAAATCTGCTCAGGTTTTTGAATATTTAAAGCACGCTGAAGACTATGGTTTAAGTGCAAAAAAGGTGGAGCACGATTTTGACAAAGTAGTGGAGCGGAGCAGAAATGTTGCGGATAGTATGAGCAAAGGGGTACAATTCCTGATGAAAAAAAACAAAATAGAAGTACTCAATGGTTTCGGAAGACTTCTACCCGGCAAAAAAGTAGTGGTAAAAGGGGAACATGGTGAGCCTGTTGAGTATTCTGCGGACCATGTCATTATTGCCACTGGAGCTAGAAGCCGTGAATTACCCAGTCTGCCACAGGATGGAAAGAAGGTGATCGGGTATCGAAAGGCCATGACACTGGAGAAGCAACCCAAAAAGATGATTGTTGTGGGAAGTGGAGCTATCGGAATCGAGTTTGCCTATTTCTATAATTCTATGGGCACAGAGGTGACGGTGGTAGAATACTTGCCGAATATTGTCCCGGTTGAAGATGAAGAGGTGTCCAAACAATTGGAACGAAGCTTTAAAAAAACCGGGGTTAAAATTATGACCTCTGCAGAGGTAACCAAAGTTGACACTTCAGGAGATGGGGTAACCGCAACTGTTAAAACCACCAAAGGAGAACAGACCCTTGAGGCAGACATTGTGCTTTCTGCAGTGGGTATCAAGACAAATATTGAGAATATCGGTTTGGAAGAGGTAGGCATTGCCGTAGACCGGGATAAGATTTTGGTCAATGATTATTATGAGACCAATATTCCGGGATATTATGCTATTGGCGATGTTACGCAAGGACCAGCCTTGGCCCACGTGGCTTCTGCTGAGGGTATCCTTTGTGTAGAGAAGATTGCCGGCATGCATGTTGAACCGTTGGACTATGGGAACATCCCGGGATGTACGTATTGTATGCCTGAAGTTGCCTCAGTAGGATTGACAGAAAAGCAGGCGCGGGAAGAAGGCTACGATATTAAAGTAGGTAAGTTTCCTTTCTCAGCTAGCGGTAAAGCCAAAGCCAGCGGAAATTCCGAAGGTTTTGTCAAGGTAATTTTTGATGCTAAATATGGCGAATGGTTAGGCTGTCATATGATCGGTGCAGGGGTAACAGACATGATCGCAGAAGCTGTTGTTGGAAGAAAACTGGAAACTACCGGACATGAGATCCTTAAAGCAGTGCACCCCCATCCGACCATGAGTGAGGCCGTAATGGAAGCTGTAGCAGATGCCTATGATGAAGTTATTCACCTGTAAAACACACTACAGTTGTTAAAGGTCTTTCGCACAAGTGCAATTCTTGAAGGTATTTCTTATCTGGCGTTATTTGGGTTTACCATGCCCCTAAAATACTGGGCTGAAATCCCGGAGCCTAACCAATGGGTAGGCTATGCCCATGGTATTTTGTTTATTGTATTTATAGTGCTGGCAGGAGTATTCTGTTGGGAACGAAAATGGGGAATACGACGATTTATCATTTTTTTTATCGCTTCCCTCCTCCCCTTTGGCACATTTTACGCAGACAAAAAGTACTTAAGAACTGCGAGTTCTAGTTAGCAGGTACTTCGCTAAAAGCATAAATGGCGCCATCAAAGGCGCAAACATAAAGTTCCTGGCTAGCATCTGTGCCAAAAGAAGCTATATTTAATCCTGATGCGATCAATAGTTCGTTGTTACTGCCATCAGTATTGATGGTCCAGATCCTCCCACTTACAAAATCGCCATAAATATACTTTCCCTGTAAGGAGGATATTGCATCTCCCCGGTACACATATCCACCGGTAATCGATCGATCGCCATTACCATGGCCCTATTCAAAAATCGGAGGGATTAATCCTGCATTGTCACAATCTCCGGAAAAGCAAGAAGTACCTTCGAACAACTTCCACCCAAAATTTCCGCCGGATTGGATACTATTGATTTCCTCGCGGGCAACCTGACCAACATCTCCCGTCCACAGATCTCTCCTGTTTGAGCATCAAAACTCATACGCCAGGGGTTTCTAGGTCCATAAGCAAAAATTTCTTCCCTCATGATGCTATCACCAACAAAAGGGCTTTTGGTTTATTTCGGATTATTCTTGAAGGAAGCTCAAAATGGCAAGGGCATAACTTTGCAAACCGAAACCTAAAACCACCCCTTTTGCCCCAGACGAGATATACGAGTGATGTCGGAATTCCTCTCGTGAAAAGGTATTAGAGATATGCACCTCTACTACAGGAGTGAGAACCGCTTTAACAGCATCTCCGATGCCCACTGACGTATGGGTGTAGGCCGCAGCATTGAGAATGATACCGTCATAGGAGAAGCCCACCTCTTGGATTTTATCAATCAATTCCCCCTCAATATTGGATTGGTAGTACTCCAGCTCAATTTCCTTGAACTTTGCTTTTAACAAGGGAAAGTAGGTTTCAAAAGTTTCGTTACCATACACTTCCGGTTCTCTTTTTCCCAAAAGATTTAAGTTGGGGCCGTTAATTATGATCAATTTCATAAACTAAAAATACACATAATTTAAGGGCATAAAAAAAGGAAGCGAAAGGCTTCCTTTATACTATAGAAACATCCTTGTTTTATTTAATTGAACTTGTATCCAACACCCAGCTGAAAAGTACCCAAATTGGTGTCAAAACTATCAACATCAGAGAGATTGGCAATCCCTAGATTATAACGTAAATCAAAAAACACTGGTATATCAGGCAATTCATAACCTGCTCCAAGAGCCAAACCAAAATCAAAGCCATTAGTGGTATCCTCCACGCTATTATCAGCAGAAACACGAATCCCTATTTGAGGCCCCCCTTGTAGACTAAACCCTTCAGCCGCATAATACTTTGCCACTCCTATCAGACGCAAAAAGTTTGCTTCTGCATCTTCGGAACCTTCTGCGGAGAACTGTGCTTCAGGTTGAATATGAAGCACATCACTGATTTCAAAATCAGCAATACCACCAACAAAGAAACTTGTTCTGCCATCAGCATCGGCATCCTGACCAAATTTGGAGAAGTTCAATCCCGCTTTTACACCAAAAACGGGATCTTGGGAGTAGATGGAAATCGTTAAGCTTAGCGCTACTACAGCAGTAATCAATAGTTTTTTCATGATACTTGTTTTTAATTGAAATGTAAATGTACAAAATGCTGTAATTGCTGATAAACGTAGCCGTCTTTACTTACGTTTACTTTGCATTGATCTGTGCGGCCTTATAAAAATATGGTAAAGCCCACCAAAGCCTGA